>JAEUJR010000805.1 GCA_016793585.1 Archangium sp. | reverse complement strand
GATGCTCTCGCGCTCCATCGAGAACGCGCAGAAGCGGGTCGAGGGCCACAACTTCGACATTCGCAAGAACCTGCTCGAGTACGACGACGTGATGAACCAGCAGCGGCGCACCATCTACAAGCTGCGCCGGCAGGTGCTCGCCGCGGGCGCCGGCATGCCGCTGGTCGAGTTCGACGAAGACCCGAAGACGAAGGCGAAGCTTCGCAGCGAGAAGACCTACTCGTGGGACGACTTCCGCGAGATGGCCCTCGACGCCATCGAAGACGTCATCGTCGGGCTCACCGACATCTACACGCCGGCGCGCAACCCCGAGACGTGGAACCTCGACGGCCTGGCGGCCGAGGTGAAGCAGCTGTTCGGCGTCGAGATGACCTTCCAGCGGCAGGGCACCGTCGAGGAGCTGCAGGAGCAGCTCTACAAGCGCGTCGAGCGCCTCTACCTCGATCGCGTGAAGGACTACGGCGAGGAGTGGAACCGCTTCGTTCAGCTGCAGTACCTCTCGACCATCGACCAGCTGTGGAAGGACCACCTGCTGGGCATGGACCACCTGCGCCAGGGCATCGGGCTTCGTGGCTACGGCCAGAAGGACCCGAAGATCGAATACAAGAAGGAAGGCTACGCGGGCTTCGTGCGCATGCTCGCGGGCATCAAGTCGGCCTTCATTCAGCGCGTGATGCGCGCGCAGGTGCGTGACCCGAACGAAGACGCCGAGCGCCTGAAGCGGCAGATGGAGCAGCAGGCGAAGAAGGCCGTCGAGGGTCGTGGCGGTGAAGACGGTCAGGTGCAGCCCAAGGCGCCCGAGCAGAAGACGGTCGTGCGCGAGGGGCCGAAGACGGGCCGGAATGATCCGTGCCCGTGTGGCTCGGGCAAGAAGTACAAGAAGTGCCACGGCGCCACCGAGACGGTCTGAAGAATCACTCGCGGCTGGCCCGGTCGACCATCCGATGCAGCCAGTTCAGCTCGGCGCTGAGTTCGTGATTCTTCAGCGCCGCACGAGCCTCTGAGAACCGCCGCTGCTTGACGAGGACGGACACCAGTCCGCGGAGCGCTTCGTTGGCGAGTATCGGATCTCGCGCCATGACCTGACGGAACCGGCGGGCGCTGCGGTCGAGATTTCCTGAGCTGAAGTCGCACCAACCGAGTTCGCTCAGGGCTCGCGTGCGCGTCCGGGCGTCGCGTTCCGCTGCGATGCGACCCTGGTCGAGCCCCAACCGTGCGGCAGGTGCAAACGGTGATGCGGGGAATCGCTCGAGCAGCTCTGCCCAGCGACCGAGCGCACGGTCGGTCTCTCCCACGGCTTGAAAGTTGGAAGCGAGATTGAACAGCACCTCGTCGTTCCGCGCGAAGTCCGGTGACTCGTGAAGGAGTCGCTCGAAGAGCCGCACGACCTCGCGACGGTAGAGCTCAGAGCCCCGATGGTCGTTCGTGCGTTCATTTCTCCGCTTGGCGCAGAAGACCTCCCAGGGCACGTGCGCGAAGGTGAACCACACCTCGTCCGTGGGCTCGATCTTCGGAATGATGCGTTTGAGCTGTTCGAACGTTTCGAGCGCTCGTCGTTCATCGAACTCGTCCTGTTCGGCCTGAGATCGGCCCTCGGCCGGTGGTGTCAGAACGCAGCGCATGGGTTGAGCTGTTCGCACGGGACTCGGAAGGTCTGGCTTCAGCACGGCAACGATGTGTTCGATGCCGCCCGGCGCCAGCACGCCGCTCCACTCGAAGGGCTCGGCGCCTTCCCGGCTGACGCTCACGACGTAGCTGCCCGCAGTCAGGCCATCGCCGATCCAGGGTAGGGCGCCCTCGCTGTGGAACTGGGGCCCTGTCACGGTCACGCGCGCGTCGTCGGGCAAACCCGTGACCGCGAGCGCCACCGCCAGCCGCAGGGGCAGCGAGAGGCTCGTTGTCTCGTTGGCGCTCACGTCGACGCTCGTCTGCTCGACGCCGAAGCCCTCTTTGACGGCCTTCACCTGCCACCGGCCAACCACGGCGAGCGGAATCGTCAGCGGCGTGGTGCCCTTGCTGGAGCGCGCTTGCGGATCGACCAACTCGACCGTTGCCCCGGCAGGACTGGTGGTGATCGACAAGACGCCCAACGCGCGATTCGGGACCGGCACCTGGGCGAGCACCTCGCTGCTGAGCAAGAGGCACAAGCATGGAGTCAACACGGAGCCTCCAAGACTACCGCTCGATGACGACGCGGGCGGCGGCGATGTCGCCCGGGCGCGTTCTGCAGCAGCCTCCGACCACCTTTGCGCCGGCGCGCAGGTAGGCGTGCACGAACACCGCGAACTCGGTGCCACGGAGGGGACTGCCGACCCACGTGCGGCTCTTCGCGTCCCACGTCTCGCCGGCGTTCGGTGACGCGGCCAGCAAGACGCGCTTCGGCGTCACCGTGCGCAAAATCGGCTCGATGAGGTCGGGAGAGGTGCAGTTGAGGCCCACGGCGATGACGTTCTCCACCGCTTCGAGCATCGTCACGGCCGAGGCGAACGACTCTCCGTGCGAGAGCGTGCTGCCCTTCGCCGAGAAGCTCGCCATGAACGGCACCTGACTGAACTCGGTCGCGAGTGCCGCCACGGCCTCGCACTCGGCCATCGACGGCAACGTCTCGAAGAGGATCAAGTCGGGCACGCCCTTGAGCGCCGCCGCCACGCGCGGCCGGTGGAACTCGATCAGCTGCTGCACCGTCATCGGGTAGTCGCCGGTGAACTCGCTGCCATCGGCCAGCACCGCGCCGTATGGCCCCAACGACGCAGCGACGAGTGCGCGCGTGGTGTGCCGGCGAACGGCGTCATGGGCGAGCACCACCGCCTTCGTCAGCCGCGCATCGGCGTCGGCCGCCGAGATGCCCACCTTCGCGAAGCCCAGCCGGCTGGCCTGGTACGACGCAGAAGAGATGACGTCGGCGCCCGCGCGCAGGTGGCTCAGGTGCACGTCGATGATGCGCTCGGGCTCGTCGGCGATCAGCTTCGCGGACCAGAGGTGACTCGACAGGTTGGCGCCACGGCGCTCGAGCTCGGTAGCCAGCGCTCCGTCGAACAGCACCGCACGCTGTCGGGCCAGAATCGGCGCGAACGGGTTCTTCACGCATCCTCCTTCACGAGCAGGGCGGCGAGGCGCTCACGAATCGTCGAAGGAAACGACGAGCCCTTCGGCACACAGGTGGTCACGGCGTTCACCAGCAGCAGGGGCCATGACTCGGCGAGGCGAATCGGAGCCCGCACCACCTGCTCGTGGGTTGCGATCGCGGCTTCTGCCAGCGAGGCCACCGCCGGCCGGTTTTCGGGAGGCAGCACCAGCGCCGAGCCGTTCCACGCGACGACGGCCGCCGAACACGCCTCGAACACCTCGGTGCCGCTCGCGTCCGTCAACAGCGTCGAGACACCATTCATGCGTACGGCGTCGTACGGCGACGGCGAGCCCTGCTTCGGGAACCGGCCGGCCACCGACGCGAACGGAGACGTCAGCGCCCGCGTCGTCATTCCTTCGAGCAAGCGCGAGCCAGGCAACTCGAGCGTCGACAGCTGCCGGCCGTCCCACGTCACGCGATACACACCGGGCGCCACCACGAAGCTGATGAAGTGCCGGAGCGCGCCCAGCGCCTCGCCTCCCAGCCGCTGCGCGTGACGCTGCAGCAGCGGAATCGTGAACTGCTCCGTCACCCGGAGCACCGTGTACCCGTTCATCGTCGCGGCAACCCCATCTCTTCGAACAGCACGCGCCAGCTCGGGTCGTCTTCGTCGTCGTACTCGGCGGGGGCGGGCACGTTGATCCCTGGCACCGCGTCGATGCGCGCGTGGGCCTCTGTCACGTCACGCACGTAGGCGAGGTACTGGGCTTGTCCTTCTCCGATGGCGGCGAGCACCATGACGCCGAGCCCGTCGCGTTCGACCGCGGCCTTCATCGCCATGAAGAACGCCTCGAGCTGCGAGAAGCGCTCACCCGTCGCGAGCCCGTCGCCGGCGTACGCCTTCAACACGCAGACGAGGTGGGGGTAGGCCGAGCGGTCGGTGTCTCGACGCGGGGCCGTGCGGTAGTGCACCACGTGTCGCCGGGAGCGATCGTCGTTGCGCGCCGCCACCGCGTACCAGTCACGATCCATCGCGACGATCTCGGCGAGGCTCTCGGGGTCACGCTCGTGCGGACCGATGCTTCGCAGGCGATCGATCAACGAGGTGAGGCGCGCCTTGCTGCGCTCGTTCGTCGAGGGATCCTCCAGCATCCACGCCTTGCCGTCGTCTGCCAGCTCCCAGAACTCGAACAGCTGCTCGTGGTACAGCGCGACGAGGCTCCACTCGGGCGTGCCGTGGCCTCGCAGCGCGCCGTCGAGGGTGGTGGGGCTGCCCATCAGCTCCCAGCAGCGGTGGTGGTAGACGAGCGCTTCGTCGTCGCCGTCCCAGACGAAGAGGTTCTCGCCGCTCGCCGTGTCCTGCAACCCGCCGTCTTCGACGGTGCCCCGAAAGAGCCTGCACTCGGGCTCGCGCGAGAGCCCGATCGCATCACTCAGCCACGCGTGCGACGGCCCGAAGACGAATGGCCGCTCGTCGGCTTCCCAGGTGTGCCCTCCGTGCTCGGCGCTGCCGCGGTAGATCTTCAGCATGCCGCTCGCCGTGGGCACGTAGTGATCGTGCTGGGTGGGAAGGCCGCACAGCTGACAGACGGCTCCGTGAACGCCCATGCGCGGCAGGTTGGCAGCACCAGCCCGCTGGAGTCACGCGCCGCGAAGCGCTCCGAGCTTCAGGCGAACCTCTTCGAGCTCAGCGGCCGGGTCGGAGTCCCACGTGATGCCGCTGCCGACGCCGAATTCCCACGAGTCGGGCGCCAGCTTCGTCGCGGTGCGAATGAGCAGCGCCGCGCGCAGGCCCTCGTTCGTCTCGACGCCGAGCGTGCCGCAGTAGAACCGTCGAGACGTCGGCTCGAGCTCGTGAATCACCGAGAGCGCCGCAGGCCTGGGCGCACCAGTCACCGAGCCGCCGGGGTGCATGAGGGACAAGACGTCGCCGAGCGAACGGTCGTCGCGGAGCACCCCCTCGACGTCGCTCACGGCCTGCAGCACGTAGGGCAGCTCGATGAAGCGCCGCGCCGCCGTCACGCGCACCGAGCCGCGCACGCACAGCTGCTGCAGGTCGTTTCGGGTCAGGTCGGTGATCATCGCGAGCTCGGCTCGATCCTTCGCGCTCGCCTCGAGCAGCTCCCGTTGCCCGGGCGCCGCGGTGCCCTTCATCGGCTCGGCGTGAACCCACTTCGCTCGCGTCTCGACCAGCAGCTCGGGGCTGGCCGAGACGAACTCCCCGACGCCGGGCAGCCGCACCCAGGCGGCGAAGCGGGGCACGGCGTTGGCGCACAGCTTGGAGAGCAGGGCGCTGCCGCTGGCGTGTCGCACGGTCGCGCGAATGGTGAGGTTCACCTGGTAGACGTCACCGGCCGCGATGCGCTCTCGAATGCGCGTGACGTTCGTCTCGAAGCCCTCGTCGTGCAGCGTGACGTCGAGCGCGCCGACACCGTGCCAGTCGGGCGTGAAAGGCGTGAACGCTCCCCGGTGGGCCCGCGGCCGCTCGTCGAACGCCGCGAGCCACAGCGCGTGAGGGCCCGCGTCATCGGGCAGAAACAGCCGCCACCGCCCGTCGTCGAAGAAGCCGGGCCCCAGCACCGCGAACGCAGGCGTGCGCTCGAGCTCGGCGAGCGTCACGGCAGGCTCCGGAAGAACGCGTCGACGAACTCCCTGCCGCGGGGCGTCGCGTACGAGTCAGGGTGAAACTGCAGCCCGAGAAACGGCGCGGTCTCGTGCTCGAGCGCCATCACCGTTCCATCGTCGAGTTGGCCGACGACCCGCAACGGCGAGGGCAGGTTCGTCAGCGACAACGAGTGGTACCGCATCACCTCGTGGCGGCCGCTCGGCAAGAACCGCGAGCCGCGCACCTGCATCGTCGCCACCTTGCCGTGCGCAGGCGTCGAGCGAACGAGCGTGGCGCCGAACGCGAGCCCGAGCGCCTGGTGCCCGAGGCAGATGCCCAGCACGGGCGTCTCGGCGGCGACGAGCTGCTTCACCAGGTCGACCAGACCGGCGCGGTGGGGATCGGTCGGGCCCGGCCCGATGACGACGACGTCTGCGTTCCCCAGCGGCGGCCGTGGCCCACGCACGACCTCGACGCCCTCGGGCAGCAGGTCGACGACGTTGAAGCTGAAGGAGTCGTCGTTCTCGACGAAGACGACGTGCACCGTCACTGCTCCCGCGCGTTGACGTACTCGTTCACGGTACGACGCGACGGGTGGTCGTCTCCAGCGACCTCGAGGAAGCGGCGGTAGCTGACGAGCGCGCGCTCTCGCTGGTCGAGCCGCACGTATGCCTCGCCTTCGAGCCGGTAGCACTCGGGCACCACCTTGGGCTCCTTGAAGCAGGGCGCCACCGCACCGAGCACCTCTGGAAAGCGGCCGTTCTGCATGAGTGAGCGGCAGCGCTGCACGAGGGGCAGGGCCAGCGACTCGGTGTACGACATGACCGGCCCGAGCTTCTCTTTGCCGACCCGCGCCACGCTCCCAGGTGCGTTCGCGGTGGCGTCGACGGTGGCGACGTCGAGCTTGAGCTCGACCGTGCCCGAGTTGTCGCTGACCGACTGATCGAGAAAGCCCAGCTCGAGAAAGACCGCGCCCGAGAGGGGCGTCATGCCGCCGGGCTTGAGCGACCCGGCCGAAAATGCACCGTCTTTGAGCCGCACGCGCCACGACACCACGAGCGGCACGTCGTCACCGAGCTGCACGTTCGCGTCGCCGGGCACGCTGAGCTGGTAGGTCTTCTCGTGGTCGAGCTCGATGCGCTTGGCCTGCTCGAAGTCGGCACACTGGCGGGGGTCGATGCGCAGGCGCTGGTTGGAGCCGTTGTGGTTCAGCAGCAGCACCGCGGTCTGCTCGCCTTCGACGCGCGCGCCGGGTTCGCAGATGACGCCCACGCTGCGTTTGCCCTTCACCTGCAGCGTCTCTCCATTCGTGATGGGCACGAGCTGCTTGCCGCTCGCGTCTTCGAACTCGAGCTGCACGTTGGCGAGCATGGGCGCAGGTTCGATGAGCGAGATCCGCCAGGTGCCGTCGTCTTCGAGCGCCTTCCACTGCGTGCGCGCGGGCCGGCGAGACACGACGTGCGTGTCGGCCATGAGCTTGAGCGTGCGGTGCGTGTCGTCGGCGACGGGCTGGGTCTTCGGCTCCTCGGGGGGCGCGGCGACGGGCCTGGGCTCTTCGGGCATCGCGCGGCCCGGCAGCTTCGGCGGCGGAGGCAGCTTGATGGTGAGCGCTCCGTCGGGCGGCGGGGGCGGTGGGTCGGTGTTGAGCAGCTTCACCGTGACGCCGACGGCCGCGAGCAGCACGAGCGTGACGACGCCGATGGCCGCCAGGCGCAGCGCGTTCGCGCCGCTCTTCGCAGGGCGGTCGGGGACCGGTTGCAGCTCGGCCTGCGTCACGTCGGGGGAGCTGGGGGCCTTCTTCTTCGGCTTCTTCGTCGTCGGCTTCCAGGCCGCGAGCTGGTCGCGCTCGCTCTCGTCGAGCAGCCGGCCTTCCCCGTCGGCTTCGTGTTCGGCCTCGTAGAGGTCGTCGAGCAGCAACTTGAGCCGCTCGGCCGAGAAGCTGGGCGCGTTCTCCGAGAGGAACGTCGTGAGCGCCTCGAGCATCTGCTGCGCCGAGCGGTAGCGGGTCGACAGCTCTTTCGCCATCGCGCGGTCGACGATGGCCTCGAGCGCTTCGGGCACGTCGGGGTTGAGCTCGCGCACCGGCTGATAGTCGCCGGCCACCAGCTTCGGCATCACCTGCATGAAGGGGCCTTCGAAGGCGAGCTGCCCGGTGAGCATCTGGTAGAGCGACGCGCCGACCGCATAGACGTCGGTGCGCGCGTCGACTTGTTTGCCGGTCGCCTGTTCGGGCGAGAAGTAGAGGAACTTGCCCTTCACGACACCGACCTGCGTCTCTTTGCGGCCGGCGAGGCGGGCCTTCGCGATGCCGAAGTCGGCGACCTTCACCTCGCCCTCGAAGCTCACCAGAATGTTGTCGGGCGTGACGTCGCGGTGCACGAGGTGCAGTGGCCGGCCATCGGCGCCCTTTCTCGTGTGGGCGTGGTGCAGCCCTTTGAGCGTCTCGGCCGCGATGTACGCCGCGACGGGAATGGGCAGGTGCCAGAAGCCCTTCTTGTCGGCGCGCGAGAGCACGTGGGCGAGGCTCTTGCCGTTCACCCACTCCATGGCGAGGTAGTACTCGCCGGCCACCTCACCGAACTCGAAGACCTGCGCGATGTTGCCGTGCGAGAGCGTCGTCGAGATGCGCGCCTCGGCGATGAACGCTTCGACGAGCTCGGTCTGCGCGGCGAGCTCGGGCAGCACCTTCTTGATGACGACGGGTTTGACGACGCCAGCCGCGCCTTTGGCATGCGCCAGCCACGCCTCGGCCATACCGCCATGGCCGAGGGAACGGACGAGCTCGTACTTGCCGAAGCGTTTCGACGCCATGAATGAGACGGGCGGAACAATGGTGGAAGGGCGGGGCCCTCGCAAGACGACAACGTGTGCC
>JAEUJR010000799.1 GCA_016793585.1 Archangium sp. | reverse complement strand
ATGCAGGTCGAGGCCGAGTACTGGCTGGGCAAGTCGCTCTACAAGCTGGGCCTCTACAACTCGTCGCTCGGCATGTTCTCGAAGGTGCTCGGCCGCGGCAGCGACAAGAACAAGTTCTTCAAGAGCTCGCTCGAGTGGCTGTTCTTCATCGCGCGCAAGACGACGAACGAGACGGTCGTGCTCGACGAGATCGCGAAGTACGCGAACTACGAGTTCCCCGAGCGGTTCCGCAACGAGTTCCGCTACCTGCTCGCGCGCTACAACTTCGTCTACGGCAAGGCCCTCGACGACGCCGAGCGCAAGGGCGAAGCCGACAAGGCGTTCGATGAGGTGAAGCGCCTGTGCCTCATGATCCCCAAGTCTGACCCGTTCTACCCGAAGGCCAAGTACCTCGAGGGGCTCTCGTACTTCCGCGAGAACAAGCTCGAGGCGGCGCTCGAGTCGATGAAAGAGGTCGTGCGTGCGACCCGTTCGGAAGAGGGCCGCGGCGAGACGGCCGAGGCGCGCAACCTGAAGAACCTGCGCGAGCTCGCGTTCATGCAGCTGGCGCGTACGCACTACGGCGCGCGGCAGAACCGCTACGCGATCTTCTATCTGCAGAAGGTCGAGCGCGGCGGTCAGCAGTGGCTCGAGTCACTCTTCGAGGCGAGCTGGGCGCATTACCGCATCGGCCAGTACGAGCAGGCGCTCGGTAACCTGGTGACGCTCTCGAGCCCGTTCTTCCGCGACGAGTACTTCCCCGAAGCGCTGATTCTGAAGGCCGTCGTGTACTTCGAGAACTGCCGCTACCGCGAGTCGCTCTCGATCATCGAAGACTTCGAGAACATCTACGGCCCCGTGCAGGAAGAGCTGAACACGCTCGTCGCGAAGGACATGGAGGCGACCGAGTACTTCAACGTGCTCGACGAGGTGCGCAAGAAGAACAAGGCCGGCCAGGTGAAGAAGGGCAGCGTCGACGAGATCCTCGAGCGCATTCTGAACCTCGCGCTGACCGACAAGGACCTGAAGAAGACGGTCGACTCCATCGGCGAGCTCGAAGGCGAGATCGACTCCTTCGGCGGCAAGAGCGACGCGTTCAAGTACTCGAACCTCTCGAAGGCGCTCATCGAGCAGATGAAGGCGCAGCGCGAAGGGCTCATCAAGAAGGCGGGAATCATGGCGAAGGCCAAGCTCGACTTCGAGAACGGGCAGCTGAAGACGCTGCGCGCCAACGGCCTGCGCATCAAGTTCGAGACGACCGATCGCGAGAAGGAGTTCCTCCAGGAGCTGCTCCAGGCCGGCGGCCAGAAGCAGATCGTGAAGGACTACAAGTACACGGTGGCCGTGTCTGACGATCAGCTCTACTGGCCGTACGTCGGTGAGTACTGGCGCGACGAGCTGGGCACGTACCAGTACACGTTGACCAAGGGCTGCATCGAGCGCAGCTCCGGCTCCGAGCTGCGCGAATAGCGAAGACGGTTGGGGGAAGAACACATGAGCGAGCAGCGCCCCGTCACCATTGCGTTCGACGTCATGGGTGGCGACCACGGACCCATCGAGGTGGTGAAGGGCGCTGCGCAGCTCACGCTCGACTCGCCGAACGTGCACGCGCTGCTGGTCGGCGATCGCACGCTCATCGACGAGGCGCTCTCGCAGGTGAAGCACACGGCGGAGCGGATCGCCGTGCACCACGCTCCCGACTTCGTGGCCATGCACGAGAAGCCTGCCGTGGCGCTCGATGCGCGGCCACGTTGCTCGGTGCAGGTGGCTGCGGAGTTGGTGCGTGACGGTGAAGCCGACGGCATGGTGTCGGCGGGCAACACCGGCGCTGGGGTGTTGGCCTGTGCGCGCACGTTCAAGCTGATTCCCGGCATTCGCCGCGCGGCGCTCGCGACCGTGTACCCGACGATGGTCGGGCACGGCGACAAGAACGACCCGTTCAGCCTGATTCTCGACGTCGGCGCGACGGTCGATGCCTCGGCCGACGATCTCGTCGCCTTCGCGGTCATGGGCGCGGCGTACGCGCGCATCATCTCGAAGAACATGGACCCGGCGGTGGCGTTGCTCTCGAACGGCACCGAGGCGAGCAAGGGCCCGGCGCGTGTGGTCGAGGCGCACCAGAAGCTCGCCTCCATCAAGGGCATGCGCTTCATCGGCAACGTCGAGGGCGTCGACATTCCCAAAGGCACGGCCGACGTCGTGGTGTGCGACGGCTTCGTCGGCAACGTGTGCCTGAAGATGCTCGAAGGCGTGAGCGAGACGGTGATGGGCCTCGCGAAGTACGCCTACAAAGAGAAGCTGCTCTGGCGCGCGGGCCTCGCGATGTTGTCGAGCGGCATCGAGCGCATCAAAGAGGTCACCGACTGGGAGCAGTACGGCGGCGCTCCGATTCTCGGCTTCGACAAGCTGTTCATCAAAGCGCACGGGCGCTCGAAGTCGCGCGCCATCACCAACGCCGGCAAGGTGGCCGCGAAGGCCGTGAAGAGCGAGCTGGCGAAGGCGATTCAGAGCTCGTTGCCCAGCTGATCGTCCTTGCGAGAGCCTTTCCCGCAGTCGCGCCCGGGCGTACAAACCCGACTGCCCCGTGAGCCTGACCGATCGCATCGACGAGCGACCGCCGAAGAAGATCTACCGGTGGGATCTCGACAAGACGTACCTGCAGACGGAGTTCGACACGCTCCGGCAACTCGTGCGTACGGCGTTGCAGAAGGCGCACGAGAAGAAGGCCGTGCCCGGCGCCGCCGCGCTGATTCGTGAGCTGCGCTCGTCGGGAGACTCGCGGCTCTGCATCGTCTCGGGCAGCCCGACCCA
>JAEUJR010000785.1 GCA_016793585.1 Archangium sp. | reverse complement strand
CAGCTTCACCGCGACCGGCCGCTGGAACTTGCCGATGCCCGTCTGCAGGCCGACCCACACTTCACCCATGCCGCCCGCGGCGACGCGCTCCAGCAACTGGTAGCGGCCAAAGGTGAGCCCGTCGGACATCGGAGGCGTGGGTCTACACCGCCAGCGCGCCGCTCGCGTGGATCAGTTCGTGATGAGCCACATTCGCTGTGGCGCAGGTGGAGCGAATCTGACTGCGGCTCACGGCGTCGCGGGAGCCGGTGCAGGCGCGGGCGTCGGCTCGGCAGCGGGCGGCGTCACGGGCGCGACCTCGGCCTTCGGCGCTTCCTTCTGCGCACCAAACTGGAAGTTGCCGCGAACGCCGGCCGACAGCACCCAGCCTCCGACCACGTACTGCCCGTTGCCGACGATGCCGCCCTTCAAGTCGGCGCTCGTCTGCCCCTGCCGCTGCTCGGAGTCGGTGATGTTGTACGTCTGGGTCGGCGTGTAGACGAAGCCGACGATGACATCGACGGGCCCGAGGTGGCCGGTCACGCCCGCGGTGAGGAACACGCGGTTCGGGTGCGGGAAGTCGAGCGCGAAGTACTGCGAGGGCTGCGCCGACGTCTCGTACCAGGCGCCTGCCGAGAAGGTCGTCCACTTCCACGGGCGATAGCTGCCACCCACGCGCGCCGAGAACGTGCCGACCCAGTTCTTGGGGATGCGGAACGGCGCGACGGTCTGCGGCTCTCCGGCGCCCACCTTCAGCGTCACGTCGATGGGCGTGAGCACCAGCGCGTCGAGCGAGTTCCACCCCTGGTAGCGGAAGTCGGCGTTCACGCCCCACGTCTGCGACGGTGAGAAGCGCGCGCCCACTGCGAGCTCGAGCGGCATCGTGAAGGCGAGCTCTCCCTGGTCACCCGCCACCTGCGAGTTCAGCGAGCGCGCTGCTTCACCCAGCTCGAACGTCAGCTTGCCGCGCGCTCGAATGGCGATGGGCGGGCGCACCGAGACGCCGAACGAGAGCGAGTCGGTCGGGCGCACCATCACGCCAGCCACCGCGGTGAAGCCCACCTTCCCCTGCAGGTTCGCCGAGACGATGGAGTCGAACGACGGGTCTTCTTCGGTCGACTTCGTCGGGTCCGACAAGCCGCTGTACACGGCCTGGTTGAAGTCGAACTGCGAGACGACGAGCTGCAGCGACACGCCCACCTGCACGATGCGGTGAAGGTCGTAGGCCAGCGACAACGTCGGGAACGCGATGATGATGTCCTGCTTCACGAGCATGTAGCGGTTGGGCGAGAAGCGGCGCGGGTTCTTCACGTAGCGGCCGTTCTCCTGCGTGTAGTCGGGCGCGGCGTACTGGTTGAGGCCCACCGCCGGCGGCACGTAGAGGCCCAGCGCCACCGTCGCCGCGCGGCCGAACAGCTCGAAGCCGTACGACACGCCGAACATCGGAGACACGAACACCGTGCCGCCCGGCGCGATGTTGCTGCCCGTGCGCAGCACCTTCTCCATCAGGTTCGACGGCGCGCCCGGGTTCCAACCCGGGTCCTGGCGCCAGAACGACACCTCGTTGTTCATGAAGTTGCCGTCGACGAGAAACGAGAGGCCCTTGAGCTGCGTGAGGCCGGCGGGGTTGTGCTGCATCGCCGACACGTCGTCGGCCTGCGCGGTGAAAGCGCCGCCCTGCACCATCGCTTTGGCGCCGTTGTCGCCGAAGTAGAAGCCCGACGCGTGGGCCGCGGTGGTGAACAGCACAGCAACGAGAAGCAGACGCCGCATGAAGACCTTCCCCCGGGAAGAGAGGCGTGGCGGCTTAGACGGCGGGGTGTCGGGTGTCGACTGTCGACACGAGAACCATGCGAGCCGTGACGTGGTGCGTTCAACGCGGGCCGCAGGGACAGCTGCACGGCGAAGGGGCACGCGAGCGAAAGTGACGGCGATCAACGAGCGCTGATCAGCCCACCACGACTTGCCAGCGGGTCACCGCTTGCAGTGGCGTCACCCTCATGACGGACGCGCGCTCCCAGCTGCTGCAAAGGATGCGGGAACGTGCGCTGCTGCGTTCGACCAGCGCATTGCTTTCCTGGGACGAAGCGACTGGCATGCCGGTGGCTGGAGCCCGACATCGGGCTGATCAGCACGCGCTGCTCGCCGGCATGGCGCGAGACCTGGCGGCGGATCCGCAGGTGGGTGAGTGGCTCACCACGTGCCCCGACGACGTTGACGTGAAGCACTGGCGGCGAATCCACCAGCGGGCGACGCGCGTGCCCCGCCGCCTCGTGGAGTCGCTCGCGAAGACGTGCACGCTCGCGCGTGAAGCCTGGGCCTCGGCGCGTGACGCGAACGACGGCCGCGTCTTCAAGGCGCAGCTGTCGAAGGTGGTGAACCTCAAGCGCGAAGAGGCCGACGCGCTCGCCGGTGGTGGAGACCGCTACGAAGCGCTGCTCGACGAGTACGAGCCCTTCGTCTCGGCCGCCGCCATCGTGCCGCTGGTCGAGTCACTCGCCCACGAGCTGCTGAGGCGCGCGACGACGTGGGAGAGCGGGCCGCCCGAGAAACAACCAGGCCCCGTGCCCGACGCGGGGCAGCTGCAGCTGCTGCTGTCACTCGCGAAGACGATGGGCTTCGCCGACCGCCGCGGCCGCATCGACACGGGCACGCACGGCTCGGCCATCGCCATCGGGCCCGGAGACGTGCGCGTCACCACCCGCTTCTCGAAGGTGGACGCGACCGGCCCGGTGCTGCGCACGCTGCACGAGCTCGGGCACTGGTTCATGGACGACGGGCTGCCCGAGAACGCGTGGGGCACGCCGAGAGGAGAGCAGTCGTCGCACTCGCTCCACGAATCGCAGGCGCGCTTCTTCGAGAACCACGTCGGGCGCAGCGACGGCTTCTGGGAGTGGCTGTTTCCGAAGGCCAAAGCCGCGTGGGCGCCGTTCTACGACTCGTCGTCGGCGGTGGCCGTGCGCAAACACCTGCGGCGCGTGCATCGCGGGCTGTTGCGCTCGTGGGCCGATGAGGTGACGTCAGACCTGCACATCGTGATGCGCATGCGGCTCGAGCGCGCGCTCATCGAAGGGAAGTTGCAGGTGGAAGACCTGCCGACCGCGTGGAGCGATGCGTCGGCGTACTGGTTCGGCACGCGGCCACGCAACGACCTCGAGGGCTGGCTGCAGGACGGCCACTGGAGCGCGGGGAAGTTCGGCTTCTTCCCCACGTATACCCTGGGCAACCTCGCCGCCGCGCAGCTCGCCGAGACGCTCAAACGAGACCGGCCCGAGTACGAACACGAGCTGGGCCGTGGAGAGTTCGCGCCGACGCTCACCTGGCTCAAGGCGCGCGTGCATTGCCATGGTGGTGAAGGGAACGTGTTCGAGCGCGTGCAGACGGCGACGGGCAGGCCGCTGACGGCCGAGTCGTTCCTTCGCCACCTCGACGCCCGGTACGCCAACACCGGGCGCCGCTGAGTCAGGCCGTCTGTGGCGCTTCGCCGTCGAAGATGACTCCGACGCGGTTGAGCACCTTCGCGAACGGCGGCATCTCGAGCTCGACGAGCGCCGAGCGGGTGACGACGAGGTTCGGGTTCGTCCTCGCGGCGTGCATCGGCGGCAGGGCCTCGAGCTCGGCCGCGGTGAAGGCGCGCTCGATGGGCTGTCTGCGCACGAACGTGCCGCGCTTGAAGAACGGTGGGTAGTCGTTCCAGTTCACGCCCTTCTTGAACAGCAGCTCGTGCATCGCGGCGTTGTTCTGGTCGACGACCTCGGCGTGTGAGTAGTACGCGCGCGTCGCCATGCTGACCGAGTTCTTGCTCGCGTCGAGCTCGCGCCACAGCAGCACGTTCGCGGCTTCGTCCTTCGACGGCACGGCCCACACGCGGCAGTCGAAGAGCGCCAGCGCGTCAGCCCGCTCGGGGATGGCGGTGGCCAGGTGCTTGTTGAAGAACGCCGTCGTCATCGACGCGAGAATCGAGGTCAGCTTCTGCACGCGGCGGTCGAGAAAGCTCTGCGCCTTCGGGTCTTCGTCGAACCACACGAGGCTGATCTCGTCTGACTGCGTGTAGCCGATGCGCGCGACCGTCTCGTCGACGAGATACTTCGTGGTCTCGACCATCAGCTTCGAGAGGCGAAC
This sequence comes from Archangium sp., assembly GCA_016793585.1. The sequence goes on along the minus strand of JAEUJR010000785.1, from coordinate 7,007 downwards.
GTCGAAGGGCCGGGGCAGGCCTTCGGTGAACTTCGAGAAACGTTTGCCGTCGATGCGCGCGCAGATGGGAAGACGTGGCATGAGGCGCGCTCCGGCCTCGGCCATCTCGTACTCCTTCATTCTGTTTCCCAGCTCGTCCTTCATGGCGTCCTCGATACCACCCGTGCGCATCTTCCTCGACGCGAACGTCATCTTCTCGGCGGCGCTTGGTGGCGAGAGCTTCACGCAACTGTGGAGCACGCGCACCGCCGGGCTCGTCACCTTCTGCACGAGCCCTCAGTGTGTCGACGAGGCGCGACGCAACCTGACGCTGAAGAAGCCCCACGCGCTGGCGAGACTCGAGACGGTCTTCCTCGACATCGAGCTCGTCGACCCGCCGCCCGCTGCGCTGCCGTGGGCCGAGGGGAAACTGCCCGAAGATGATTCGTGGGTGGTGGCCGCCGCGGTGGGCTGCGACGCGAACGTGCTGCTCACCGGCAACACGCGCCACTTCGGGTGGATGATGACGCGCGAGGACCTACCGATTCGGGTGCGCACCGTGCGGGCCTGGCTCGACGAGACTGCAGCCGGCCGCTGATCACGTCGAGTACGGTGCGCCGCATGGCTTCCGTCGACTCCCACCGTGCGCTGCTCGTCGCGAAAGAGCTGAACCTGCCCGTCGCGGGCGTCACCAGCACGCTCGCGCTCCTCGCTGAAGGCGCGACCGTTCCGTTCATCTCGCGCTACCGCAAAGAGGCGACTGGCGGGCTCGACGACGAAGCCATCTCGCGCATCGCCTCGCACTCGAACGTCGTCGACACGAGAGAGGACCGGCGCGAGAGCATTCTCTCGAGCCTGAAGGAGCAGGGCGTGCTGACGCCGGCGCTCGAGCAGGCGGTGAAGAACGCGGCGACGCTGAGCGTGCTCGAAGACCTCTACCTTCCGTTCCGCCCGAAGCGCCGCACGCGCGCGATGACCGCGAAGGAGCGAGGGCTGCAACCGCTCGCCGACGTGCTCCTCGCGCAGGCGCCGTCGTCACTCTCGAGAGAAGCGCTCGCGGCGCCGTACGTCTCCGAGGAGAAGTCGTTGCCAGATGTCGACTCCGTCTGGGCTGGCGCGAGAGACATCGTCGCCGAGCAGGTCGCCGAACGGCCCGAGCTGCGCGCCGCGATTCGCCAGCGCTTCGTGGAAGACGCGCAGCTGGTCGTCGAGGCCGCACGTGGAAAGTCGAAAGCGCCCGAGCTCGCGAAGTTCGCCGACCACGTGGGCCGAAAGGAGCGCGCCTCCCAGGCGCCGTCCCATCGCGTGCTCGCGGCGGAGCGTGGTGAAGCCGAAGGCCTGCTGAAGGTCTCGCTCGAGCTCGAAGAAGCGCCGGTGCGCGGGCTGCTCCGTCAGGCGGTCGTGAAACGCGGCGCCGCTCCCGTGTTGCAGAAGGAGCTCGACCTCGCGCTCGACGATGCGCTCACGCGGTTGCTGCTGCCCGCGCTCGAGCGTGACCGTCGCCGTGAACTGAAAGAGCGCGCCGACCTCGACGCCATCACCGTCTTCGCGCGCAACCTCACCGACCTGCTGCTCGCTCCGCCGCTGGGTGGAAAACCCGTCGTCGCCATCGACCCCGGCCTGCGCACGGGCTGCAAGGTCGCCGCGCTCGATGCGCGTGGTGGCGTCGAAGCGCAGCTCACCATCTACCCTCACACGGGCCACGAGGCCGAAGCAGGCGCCCAGCTCGCGGCGTTCGTCACGAAGGCGAAGCCCGTCGCCATCGCCATCGGGAATGGAACCGCAGGCCGCGAGACCGAGCTGTTCGTGAAGAAGCTGCAGAGCGGCGGCTTCATCGCGAAGGAGCTCAAGGTCGTGAGCGTGAGCGAGGCCGGCGCGTCGGTGTACTCGGCGTCGGAGATCGCGCGTGAAGAGCTGCCGACGCTCGACGTGACGCTGCGTGGAGCCGTCTCCATCGGCCGCCGCCTGCAGGACCCGCTCGCCGAGTTGGTGAAGATCGACCCGAAGAGCATCGGCGTCGGTCAGTACCAGCACGACGTCGACCAGACCGCGCTGGCCGAGTCGCTCGACCGCGTGGTGGAGACCGTCGTGAATCGGGTCGGCGTCGACTTGAACACCGCGTCGCCCACACTCCTTCGCTCCATCGCGGGCCTGGGGCCGCAGCTCGCGCAGGCCATCGTCGCGCATCGCGCGGAGCACGGCGCCTTCGAGACGCGCGCACAGTTGAAGAAGGTGCCTCGCCTGGGCGCGCGGGCGTTCGAGCAGTGCGCCGGGTTTCTGCGCGTGTCGGGCAAGGAGCCGCTCGACGCGAGCGCCGTTCACCCCGAGCGCTACGACGTGGTGAACCGCATGGCGAAGGACCTCGGCGTCACGCGGCAGGCGCTGGTGGGCAACGCGTCGCTCGCACGCAGAATCGAGGTGCAGCGCTACCTCGACCCCGAGAACGGGCTCGGGCTCCCCACGCTCAACGACATCATCGCCGAGCTCGAGAAGCCGGGCCGCGACCCGCGCGCCGAGTTCGTCGAGGTGGGCTTCGACCCGAACATCACCGACCTCTCACACGTGAAGCCGGGCCAGGTGCTCAACGGTGTCGTCACCAACGTCGCCGCGTTCGGCGCCTTCGTCGACATCGGCGTTCACCAGGACGGGCTCGTGCACGTGAGCGAGCTGGCGAACCGGTTCGTGAAAGACCCCGCCGAGGTGGTGAAGGTCGGCCAGCGCGTGAAGGTGAAGGTGTTGCAGGTCGATGAAGCGCGCAAACGCATCGCGCTGTCGCTGAAGGCGCTGCAGCCCGCGGGGTCGCCGTCGGCTCCGGCGTCGAAGTTCGGAAACATGCCGAGGTTCGCGCCGCTGAAGTGATCAGCGCTCGCCGTCGCGGTCCTTCGAAATCTCGTGCCGCAGAAAGTCGTGCAGCTTCGAGGCGACCGACTCGGGCATCTTCTTCGCGAGCGAGCGGCGGCACAGCGTCGACGTCGCCTGGTACGTCGCGAGAAAATCTTCGCAGGGCTGGCAGCCGTGAAAGTGCTCGTCGAGCTTCGCCTTGGTGTCCGCAGGAAGCTCGCCGTCGACGTAGTCGAGCAGCAAATCGATGCAGTCCTGACAGGTCGACGTCGCGCTCACGAAACCCCACCACCTCGGGAAGATGTGCCGATTACTGCGAAGCCCGCGGGGTGGGTGCAACTCCAAATACGGCAGCTGAACGACTGGTCAGTCATCAGAATCAGGCCCTGAGCGGTCCAGAATGAGCGCCGCTCAACTGGCGCGGTCTGCATAGAAGCGGTCGATGGCAGCGCGCAGCGACAACCGCGCGCGGTGCAGGCGACTCTTGATCGCGGGCACGGAGTCGCCGGTCGCGGTGGCGATTTCTTCGTACGAGAGGCCTTCGACGTCGCGCAGCAGGAACACCTGGCGGTACTCCTCGGGCAGCTTCGCCGACGCTTCGTCGATGGCGTTGCGCAGCTCGGCGTCGAGCGTCTGCACTTCGGCGTTGGGGCTCCAGTCGGCGACGTCGTCGATGAGGCTGCCGCGCTCGTTGAACTCGGGGCCACCTTCGGGCTCTTCGACCTGCGCGGTCACCTTGCGATGGCGCAGGCGCATGAGGGCGTAGTTCGCCGCGATTCGGTAGACCCACGAGCCGAAGGCCGACTCGCCGCGAAACTCGGGCAGCTTCTTGTAGGCCGCGAGAAACGCCTCCTGCACGACCTCGGCGGCGTCGTCGTCGCTGCGAAGCATGCGGGCCGTCATCGCGAACACCTTCTGCTGGTGTCGCTCGACCAACTGCTCGAAGGCCGCCATCTCTCCGGCCTGCGCTCGCAGGAGCAGCACGCTGTCTTCGACCATCGTCACGGCGCGCGCACCATCTCCACTTCCTTGTGGAGCATCAAGCTGCATCGGCTGGGTCGCGGGGGCCGGCACGGGCGAGACCATGTCACTTTCCAGAAGTTTCGTTTGGTCCGCGGAGCGGCGGAGCGACTCGAAGCTGATGCGAGATATCGAGTCGTCTGCTCCGACACCGAACGACCCACGCGCACAAACTCCATACGCCTGACCCGATTTCCCGTTTCGTCAGGTCGGGTGGTGAGGTGAACGCGACTCGCCGAAGAATCGCGGGGACTTGCGGGGCTCTCAGCGCTCGTTCAGATGGGCAGGCACGAACTTCTTCGGCGTTTCGGCATCGAGCGCCTCGAGCTCTTCTTCGGTCGGCTCGTTCACGCCCGGTACATCGACCTCGAACGACGTCGGGTCTCCGCGAAGGCCATCGAGCGCGACAGGCGTGACGGTGATGTTGAGGTGCCGACCGTTGGGGAGGTGCGGCAACGACCAGCACATGAAGTCACCAAAACGCGCTTCGCCGTCCTCGATCCCGACCACGACCGTGCGCGAGTAGTGGAGTCCCTCCAGCTTCAGCTCTGCGAGGACGGCAGCTGCCGAAGGCCCTGTGGCAGCGATTCGGCCGATGCTCCACGGGCTCCCATGGCTCTGCTGCTCGAAGCCGAGAAACCGTGGAGGGCCGACGAAGATGGCGGGCATCGGTTTCGTGGTGACGGTGAACCGGCCTAGGGTTCGCGTAACCGTTCTTCCCATCAACAGCGGCGCTGGAGCCTCGAGCGTCCACGCACCTCGGGTGAGTGGCCTTTCGGCTCGTACGAAGTGCTGCTCCCCTTTCGATTCCGACACGAGCGCGGGCACAACACGTTTTCCCGAGCGAAACACGAGCGCCGGGAGCTGATGTTCTGCGCTCGCACCGAACACGTTCAGCACGAGCACTGGCTGCGTAGGGATGACTCCTTGCGACGGAAGCAACTCGACACGTTCAGACCCGCACGACGTCGCCTCTGCGGTTCCGGCGAGCAGCCCCACGAGCGCGATGAGCTTCATCGACTCGAGCTTACGTGTTTCGAGCGTTCATCGAAGAAGCGCAGCGGCTCCTTCGCCCAGCGGCCGGCATAGTCGACACCGATGCGCGCGGAGACGCCGATGCTGCGAACCCGAACGCCCCGCGCGAGAAGGAGCGGCCCCTCGTCGAGTGGCCAATCGTTCTGGGCGCGCGTGATGCCGAGCAGCTTCGTGAGCCGGCCGGGACCGTCGCCGCGTGCTCCATCATCGTGGCCTTCGACGGGTTCGACCGCGCGAAGGAGCACCGCCGCTCCATCACCCGTCACCACGTTCATGCAGTGATGCATGCCGTAGATGAGAAACACGTACGAGCGGCCGGGAGGCCCGAACATCACCTCGGTGCGTGGCGTGCGCCCTTTCGACGAGTGACACGCGAGGTCGTGCGGGCCCAGGTACGCCTCGGTCTCGACGATGCGGCCGACGTGCGCGACGCCGTTCACGCGATGCACGAGCAGCTGACCGAGCAACGCTTTCGCCACCACGATGGTGTCGCGCGCCGCGAACGTCGACGGCAACGGCTCGAGCGTCATCACGAGTCAGTCCCGAATCGCCGACTGCAGCAGCTTGAGCTGAATGTTCAGCTTCAACGCGTTCGACCGCTCGTGAATCACGTCAGACAGACTGTTGAACACGAGTGCGGTGTTCTCCTGCGTGTAATAGCTGCTGATCTGACTGATCAACCCGAGCAGGTCGCTCACCAGCGACAGGTAGTGCATGTGCTCGCGGCGAATCGCATCGTCCTTCACGGCCAGCACGTCTTTGTTCGACTGCAATTGGCTCAGCACCGAGATGAGTGAGTTCAGCTCGTGAAACTGCTTTCGCCACGCGACGGCGTCGAGCCCGAGCAGCGCGAGGAACGCGAGGCCGATGTTGATGAGAATGCTGAAGAACGCGTCGACGCCCTGCAGCACCTCGCTCGTCGCTTCGGTCGACGGCGCGACGGCGGCGTCAGACAGGCTGTGGAGCGGTTGCACCAGGCGCGTCGCTTGCGCGAGCAGCCGCGGCGTCAGGCCGTCACGCGCGACGAGGTACGTCGAGACCGTCCACGCGCGGGTCTGCTCCACCGGAACGCGCGGGTTCTGACCGAGCCAGCCCGCTTCGAGCTGCGTGCGGTCGAGGTAGTCGAGGCGGCGCGAGGCGGCTCCGAGCGGAAGGTCGGCGAGCACGAAGCCAGCCTTCGCCAGTCGCGCCACCCCTCGCATCGTCTTCTGGTCCGACGGGTCTTTCACCACGAACACCGCATCGACGTCGGTCGGCACGCTCACGTCTTCGGCCTTCGTGAGCGAGCTCCAGTCGTGGTGCAGCACCGGCACCGTCGGTTGGCCGAGCGCGTTCAACACCTCGAGCAGCACCGAGTGACTGCCTTCACCTTCGGTCGACGTCAGCACCACGCGCGCGTCGGTGAGGCTCGCGACGCCGGGCTTGAGGAACAGCAGCACCACCTCGCGGCTCGGCAGCTCCGCGCGATGGAGCACCGGCGGAACGGGGATGCCGCCCTGCACGAAGGCGAGGTCGACCTGGCCCGTCGCGACCAGCTTCGCCGCCTCACGGCTGCCGGCCACCTCGACGACCTCGATGGCGAGCCGCGGGTCGGCCTTGAGCAGGTCTTTGAGCTCGGCAGCGTCCCGGTCGGGCAGCGCGAGGCTCAGCGAGGTGACTCGAAAGAAGGTGACGTACGTCCACCCCACGAGGCCGACGAGCGCGACCGCGAGGAAGAGCACGGGAAGCCGATGGAGCGAGAACGGGCGCTGCATCTTCGCCGAGACCTGCTCGGCGTTGCGCGCGGCCTGCGCGATGGAGGCGGTGCACCGCGCGAGCCCTTCGTGCGTCGGCAGCTCGCGCTTCACCTGCTCGGCGATGCGGTCGGCCGTCTCGATGAGCGGGCCAATCTCGAGGCGGGCGACGGTCGGGTCGGAGCGGGCCATCGGTCGACTTCAAAGCACGAGTCGCGGGCAGGGGCTCCAGCTTCGACGGGCGCCTCGACTACGCTCGCGCGCCATGCCGACACTCACCGCCGAGCAGGCCCAGATCGAGCTTCGCTCGAGAATTCGCACCTACTTCTTCTCGGTCGTCGGGCTCCTGCTCGTCGCGTTTCTCGTGGTGCCGTTCGTCTTGACGGTGGTGCTCGTCGC
>JAEUJR010000758.1 GCA_016793585.1 Archangium sp. | reverse complement strand
ACGGAACGCCCGCGTCGAACGGAGCGCCCGCATCGAACGGAACACCCGCATCGAACGGAACGCCCGCATCGAACGGAACGCTCGCATCGAACGGAACACCCGCATCGAACGGAACACCCGCATCGAACGGAGCGCCCGCATCGAACGGAACGCCCGCATCGAACGGAACACCCGCATCGAACGGAACACCCGCATCGAACGGAACGCCCGCGTCACGCTGATCACCCCCTGCATCAGCGCGAAGAACACAGCGGCCTTTCACGCACTCAGACGTGCCGTCGCACGCCAGACACGCGCTGCCCGACCAACCACACTGCTCCGACGAGAGCCCGGTCTGACACTCACCTGACGAGTCGCAGCAGCCGCGAGCGCAGAGCACGGCATTGCACTCCGTGCGGCTGGGTCCACATCCAAGCGCCAGCCCCAACGCCGCTGCCACGACGAGTCGAGAGATGAGAACCCCCAGGTGGAGCGAACGCTACACCACCCGGCCATCCGCGCGCCCGGCCGGGGTCGACGGAATCACCATGGAGTCGCTTGACCGACTCATGGCAGCGTCGCTCCACATGCGTCGTCACTCGATGACCCCCGCCGTCGTCGCTCTGCTGCTCCTCCTGACTCCACTCACCAGCGAGGCCTCTCGCCTGAGCGGAGGTGCGCTGACGTGGACTCGTGACCTCTCGTTCGTCTCGGCCACGCAGGCCCGCTACACCTTGAAGCTGCGGCTCTCGTTGCGCGCGAGCTTCTATGCACCCGTCACCATCGGGCAGGTCATCAACGGCCCATCGGTGACGCTCACCCCCAACGGCGGCGCGGCGACCGTCGTGTCCGTTCCGGTGACCGTGCAGACCATCAACAGCGCAGACGACGTCATCATCACCGAGGGCACGGCGGTGGTGACGGTGAACCTCTCGGGGTTGCCCGCGTCGGCGGTGTTCTCCGACTGCTGTCGCGTGCTGGGGCTCGCTGATGGGAACGCGAGTCAGTCGCTGCGGCTCGCGGCGACGCTCACCGGCGCTCAGCAGTCGCCCACCAGCTCGTTGCTGCCGAGGGTCTTCGTCAGCCGCGGTCAGCTCAACACGTTCACCATTCCTGCGACGACGAGTGGCGGCGCCACGGTGCTCTTCTCCATTCCCCCGACGTCGGCTTCGGGGCTGGTCGTCGCGCAGCCAGCGGGGCTCACGGTCACCTCCAGCGGCGTCGTCTCGTGGACGCCAACGACGACGGCCCTTCACGCGCTGCAGGTGGTGATGACCGGCAGCGACGGCACCGTCTCGACGCTCGACTTCGCTCTGCAGGTGGTGGAGCCGATGGTGTCGGTGGCGTTCACGCCGTCGAGCTGCGGCCAGACGTTCACCGCTCCGCTCGGGCGCGAGGTGGCCTTCGACGTCACGGCCGCTTCGACGTCGCCCACCGACCAGGTGCAGCTCGTCTCGAGCGTGCTGCCTCACTCGGCGCAGTTCCGGCCCATCACCCAGGGCGCGACGTCGACCTCCCGCATCCACTTCACCCGGGGGCGCGCGAACACCGAGACTGCTGCGATCATCTGCTTTCAGGCGCAGGGGCTCACGGCCACCAGCCTCGGCAACTGCTGCAACACCATCTCGTTCACGGTCACGTCGACACAGGCGCTCCCGGGCGTCTTCCGCGACTTCTCCCGAACCGCGCCCGACTTCGCGGCCTTCAACGGTGATGGGCCGCTGATGGTGGCGTCGACGCTGGGGCCGGGCCGCAAGCCGCAGCTGACCGCGGGCATGAAGGTGACGGTCGCCTCCGCTTCGTCCTTCGCGCGGTGGTGGAGCGACGCGGTCGGAGCTGACGGTGGTGTCGTCGCGCGCGCGCCGCTGACGCTGCCGGTGACCGAGACGCTCACGCCCGGCGTCTTCGGGTTTCAGACGACGTCGCTCAACGCGATGGACTACGCGCCGGGGCTCGCCGACGGGCCGCTGCCCAATCGCAACTTCACGTGGGAGCTGCACGACTCGATGCCGTACCAGCCCGGCCGCACCCTGGGCTTCGCCTCGGCCGACGACCTGTGGGTGTTCTGGAATGGCCGGCTCGTCGTCGACCTCGGCGGTGTGCACAGCCGCGCGTCGTTCGCGCTCTCGCTCGACGCCGTCGCCAGTCAGGTCGGCGCGGTGCCGGGTGGCAGCTACCCGCTCGACGTCTTCTTCGCGCATCGCGGCGCGCACGAGCCCGAGCTGCTGCTCGAAGTGGCGCGCGACCCCGCGTGTGTGGCGCCCGCGCGCAGCGTGACGGCGGCTGACCTGACGGTGCTGGGCCAGGGCGTCTCGCCGCTCGACGGAGGCGTGCGGTTGCTCAGCGCGACCGCCTCCATCGACGCCGGCGCCGGCGGTGTCTTCTTGTCGTCGCCCGTGGCCGCAGAAGGGTTTCAGGTCGAGTTCTCGGCGAGGCTCAGCCCGAGCTCGCCCGGCATGGCGTTGGTCTTCGCCGCGACGCCGGGCCTCGGTCGCGATGACGTGGTGGTGACCGACGGTGGCTTCTTCGTCGACACCACGTGGTCTGGCCATGACCTCGGCTACGCGGGCTTGCCGAATTCATTCGCGCTCGAGCTCGACCCATCGCAGCAGACGAGCCTGGGCGATCCGCCCCTGAGCCACCTCTCGGTCATGAGCCGCTTCGACCTGCCCAACTCGACCAACCATGCGCTCGCCGAGCTCGGCACGCTGTGGGTGAATCGCGCGGGCTGCACGTGGCTCGACTTCGGGTGTGGCGTGCCGTTCGGGTTGGCGGGTGGCCTGGTGCAGCGCGTTCGAGTCGCCTACCAGCGAGGCCCCGGTCAGCCGACGGGGTGGCTGCGTGTATGGCACGACCCGCTCGGGGGCGCGCTGGTGTCACCCAGCCTCGAGGTCGAGGTCGACGCGGCGAAGTGGCAGGCGGCGTTCGCTTCGGGAACCCTGTACGTCGGGTTCACCACCAACCACCCGCACCGCCTGCGCGCACAGGGCTCGAGCGTCACGGTGGCAGTCGATGGCGGCGTCATCGACGTGACCGGCATCAGCGTGGTGTCGAACGGGCCGGGCAGCGCGAGCAGCGTGATGACGCCGCCCGCGTCGCTGGTGACGGTGTCGACGCCGGTGACGCTGCGGCTGCGCGCGAGCGACTCGTGCGGGAACGTGATGCGAGGCGGTGGGTTTGGCTCGGTGGTTGGTGGCGTGGTCAGAGCGGATGGTGGCGTGGTCGCCGCCGCGCTCGTCAACGACCGGCAGGATGGAACGTATGACGTGACGTACACGCCGGGTGCTGGTGGCGTGTGGAGCGTCGAGCCGCGCGTTGCCGGGGTCGCGCTGGGGCCGGCGCTCACGACGGTGGTAATGAACTGCGGAGACGGTGTCGTGCACGGCTCGGAGGCGTGTGACGACGGAGCACTCAACGGTAGCTACGGCCGATGCAACACGGTGTGCAGCGGGCCGGGCCTGCGGTGCGGTGATGGGACGATCAACGGGCCCGAGCAGTGCGACGACAACAACACGATGAGCGGAGATGGGTGCTCGTCGAGCTGTACCGTCGAGGTCGTCGACGCAGGAGCGGGCGGTGGAAGCGCGACGGGCGGAGGAGCTGCAGGAGGAAGTGCGACGGGTGGTGGAGTTGCAGGCGGAGGATCCGCGGTCGCAGGAGGAAGCGCGACAGCAGGTGGATCCGCGGTCGCGGGAGGAAGCGCGACGGCAGGTGGATCCGCGGTCGCAGGAGGAAGCGCGACGGCAGGTGGATCCGCGGTCGCTGGAGGAAGCGCGACGGCAGGTGGATCCGCGGTCGCGGGAGGAAGCGCGACGGCAGGTGGATCCGCGGTCGCGGGAGGGAGCGCGACGGCAGGTGGATCCGCGGTCGGCGGAGGGAGCGCGACGGCAGGTGGATCCGCGGTCGCGGGAGGCAGCGCGACGGCGGGAGGATCTGCGGCGGGAGGCACCGCGGCCGCTGGAGGCAGCGCGACAGCAGGTGGTTCTGCGGCGGGCGGATCCGCGACTGGCGGAGGAAGCGCGACCGGCTGCGGGTGCTCCAATCCGTCGACCGATCCATCGCTCCTCCTCCTGCTCGCGAGTGTGTTCGGCCTGCGACGCAGAGGTCGCGCGAGAGACACCGACGCGTCCACCCGCTGAATGCGCAAGACTGTCGCCACATGGCGGGAGACCTGCGAAGGCTGACGGTGCTGCTGCTGGCGATGATGGGTTGCGCTCCAGAGGCGCGTGACCCACAGCTTCACCACTCGGTGACTGGCGCGGTCGGGCAGGTGCTCCACCCGAGCGACGTGTACGTTCGCTTCTTCGAGCCCGAGAAGACGCTGGTCGTGTTCGAGCGCCTCGACGGGCCCGAGCTCGGTCGTGGACCCGCCACGGTCGACGCCGTCATTCCCGTGAAGCTCGGTGGCCACCCGTGCGAGCTCGTCTCTCACGGCACTGAGGTCGAGACCGAGACCCTCACCCAGGAGCGGCCGCCAGACTCAACCACCCGCGGCCCGATGCCTTCACGAGAGCGAAAGACGTTGGTCGCGAAGGTGACGCTGCGGTGCTCCGACGGGCCGGTGCCTGGCATTCGACCCGCGCCGTCATTGCCGCCGACTGACGTGCTGAAGCTGCTGCCGTTCGTGTTGCTCATCGGCGCACTCGCGGCGTTCCTCTACCGGCGCGGAGACGATGCTGATCAGCTCGGGCTTCAGCTCGCGGGCATCGCTCTCGGGCTCATCTTCGTCGTCGCTGCGTTCGTCTTCGGGTGGAAGCACTTCGACGGGCTCTTCTGTCTGACGGTGCCGCTGCTCGAGTTGGTGACGGGCGTGTTCGGCGCGGTCGCGACGTTGTTGCTGTTCAGTGACCGAAAGACGCGAACGCGCGTGGGCGCAGGGCTGACGGCGACCGCTCCCTTCGTCGGGGCCGGCGTCATCGCGCTCCTGTTTCCGCTCTGGGCGCCTGGTGCGCCGGTCGCTGCGCTGGGGCTGAGCCTCGTCGTCGCGCTGGTCGGGCTGTTCGTCGCGGTGGAGTGATCAGAACGCTTCGAGAAAGTTGAAGTACACCGCGCGTGATTCGCGGCCGAAGCCGACGTCGAGCCGCACCGTGACGCGCTTGAGCAGCTCGACCCGCAGGCCGATGCCCACCGACGGCAGCAGCTCGCGCAGGTCGGGCACCAGCGACGACGAGAGCGCGCCGAGCCCTCCCCACGCCGCAGCGCCGAGGTGCGACCACAGCGACTCCTCCGGGAACGGGAGCATGAAGCGGTACTCGACGAGCGCGGTGAGGCCCGTCTTGTCGCGGTACTGCCCCCAGCGGTACGCGCGCAAGTCGAACGGCGTGCCGACCTGCGAGAGCTCGCTCCAGGGAACGTCGCCGAGCGCGGCGCGGTACTTCACCTGCCACGCGAGCGTGCTGCCGCGGCGAAAGAGCTGCACGTATTGCCGGTAGTCGAGCGTGAGCGCGTACCACTCGCTGTTCGCACCGAGCGCGCGACCGAAGCCGAGGAAGGTGGCCGAGAGCAGCATTCCGCTCCACGCGTTGATGGGCACGTCGCGGGTGTCGAGTTGGAGCGTGAGGCCGACGCCGGTGTTCACGACTCGCGCGCCGTGCCGTCGAAAGTCCACGTCTGCTTGAACGCCCTCACTCACGTCGCGCACGAGCGTTCCCGACGACTGCATCGCTGCGCCGACGTAGAGCGGCCCGCGCAGCTTCGTGAGCAGCGTCGGCTCCACCGTCCACCAGGTGCGTCTCAGCGCCGTCGTCTCGGGCCCGAGTTGACGGCCGAGGCCACTCTTCACGCCGACGCCGAAGTAGTGGTCTGGCTGGTCGCGCACGTCGACGAGCGCGTTGAAGCGCACCGAGTCTTCGAGCACGAAGGCGTTGAGTCGGCTCTGGAGCAGAAAGGCCCCGACCGTCGACGCGCCGGCGGTCACGGTGAGTGACGAGCGCGGCAGCTCGGGGTGCCGACGGTCGCCGTTCCACGTCATCACGCCACCAGCCGCGACGAGGAAGCCGAGCTCGGGGGTGTACGCAGGAGCGACCACGGGCACGAGGCTCACGTCAGCCTGCGCGATGGCGACGCTCGAGACCATCAGCACTGCGACTGCGAGCGGGCGCCTCACCGCCGCGCAGTCTGGCACGTCGAGCGCTCATTGCTTGCAGCGTCTCGAGCGCCGCGATTTCTTCCTCGCCCATCGTGGCGACCAGAAAGACTGCTTCTTCGAAACCGGCACCCGCTCGATGGTGCATCGTTGGTGTTTCGACGCTCGCTCCCCAATCGCGTGGAGTTCTTGCAGGTGTCGTGAGCGCGAGCCTCAGGAGCGCGTGAACCACCAGAGCAGCGCGACCGCGGCGACGAGACCGCCCACGACGAACATCATGACTCGCGAGCCGCCTGAGCTCGGCGCCGGCTCCATCACCGGTCGTCGCGTCGCCGGCATTCCGTAGACGGGCGCACGGGTGACGGGCTGGTCGTCTTCTGGCGCTCCGTAGACGGGCGCGGGCTCCTGGTCTTCGGGCGGGAGTCCGTAGACCTCCATCATCGAGGGGTCGTCTGGAGGCGCGTCGCTCGATTGGCCGCTCTCGGCGTCGAGCAGCTGGCTGACGCGCTTCGCTTCTTTCGCGCGCTCGGCCTCGTTGGCCCACCGGTCGCGCGGGAGCGGCTTCTTCGCGTCGTCGTCGTCATTCATGAATGGAGCTCCCAGCCTGCGGGCCAGTCGGCGTGAGTGAAGTGAAGCGTGTCGTCGGCTGGCCAGGGCGCATCGAGCGGCTCCTCGATGGAGCGGAAGACGCCATGGTCGAACGGCTGCCCCGCGGCGGGCGTCTCGAGCACGACCCGTTCACGCAGACCTTCTTTCGCCAGCGTCAGCGCGCGGTGATGGCAATAAGGATTATTTCCACGGCGGCCAAAAAACACATGCGCCGTCCACGAGCAGCCACCGCGGCAGAGGGTCTTGTATTGACATTGACGGCAGCGGCCCCAGAGGTGCGCCTCACCCGCGTCGCTCCCCGCGCCTTCGTTGAAGCGCAGCGCCGGCCGCTCGAGAATCGTCTTCAGCGTCGCGTCGCGAATCGAGCCACCCGAGTACGCGTTCGTAGGGAGCGACGGGCAGCCCTTGATGGTTCCGTCAGCCTCGATGCCCAGCCCGTCCATGCCCGCGCCGCAGCCCTGCCAGAAGACGTTCGCGCCAGGCCGGCCGTGCCCACGCAGGAGCCGCTCGTGCGGGCCGTAGTAGCCGACGTTGTTGCCAGCCATCACCTTGATGCCTTCACGCTGGGCGCGACGGGCGACGCGAGCGAGCACCGAGAAGGCCGCGTCGAACTCGGCGGGTTGCAGCAACCACGCGTGTTGTTCCACCGCGTTGCCCATCGGCACCGTCATCGCCACCTGCCACGAGGTGATGCCCGCCTCGCGGAGCACGTCGTACAGCGCTGGCAGTCGTGGCACCGAGAGCCGGTTGAGCTGTGAGTTCGCCGACGATGGAAGCCCGACGGCCTTGAAATGCCCGAGGGTCTTGAGCGCCGCCGCGAAGCTGCCCGGGACGCCGCGTTGCCGGTCGTGCGCCGCCTCGAGCCCATCGACGCTCACCGAGGCGCGCGCGATGCCCGCGTCGAGCATGCGCTGCACCGTGGCGCGCGAGAGCCCGAGCCCGCCAGTCGTCATCGTGCACAACATGCCCGCGCGGGTGATGGCCGCGGCGATGTCGAGCCAGTCGCGGCGCAGGTAGGCCTCTCCGCCGATGAGCGTGACCTCGGTGATGCCCGCGTCGGCGAGCTGCTTCACCAGGTCGAGCGCCTCGGCCGTCGAGAGTTCGTTCGTGCGCGCCTTGCCCGCGCGGCTGCCACAGTGCCCACACGCGAGGTTGCAGGCGAGCGTCAGCTCCCACACTGCATAGCTCGTGCGTTGGTAGTGGCTCAGGCGCTGCGCGGCGACGTGCGCGAGGTCGGTCACTGCTCGAGCCTACTCCGCGAACAGCCGATGCATGCCGTCGATGACCTCGGGCCCGTACCGCACCACTCCCACGGGCACCGTGACTGCAGCCTGAACTCGCAGCGTGTCGGCCGTGCCAAACCCTCCACACAGCTCGATGAGCTGCACACCGTGCTCCTCGACGAGCGCCTGGGCGATGGCGGCACCCTGCGCGGGGTTCGACACCCCGACTGCAATCATCGTGAACGTGGGTGAGCTCATCACCGAGCGGTGTCGGCCCGGGTCCAGGCCGGCGCCAGAGACGATGAAGCCAAATCGTTGCAATGCCATGTCAGACACTCCTGCTGGTGGTGAGTGCACAGCGTCGGAGCGCGATGGCATCGTCGTCCAATACCGTCTTGATCCGACTTCATGCTCTGGAGGACTGATGGTCGAGCTTCGACACCTTCGATACTTCGTCGCGGTCGCACAGGCGGGCCACGTGGGGCGCGCGGCCGAACGCCTGGCGATTTCTCAGCCGCCCTTGAGCCGCCAGGTTCGTGAACTCGAGGAGCAGCTGGGTGTCGCTCTCTTCAGCCGCGAGCGGCGCCGCTTGAAGCTCACCCAACCCGGTGCAGAGCTGTTGGTTCGCGCAGAGGCCTTGCTCGCGCAGGCGGCCGAGTTCGAGCAGAGCGCCGTACGCGCGAGCCAGGGCGTCGAGGGGCGGCTGACGCTGGGCTGTGTCGAAGGCGCGCTGCAGGCCGGCGTCGTGCAGGCAGACCTCACGGCGCTCGCGGCGGTGGCGCCGAAGCTGGTGGTCGAACTTCGCGCGCTCCGCAGCCAGGCCATCATCGACGGGGTGCGCCGCGGGGAGCTCGACGTGGGCTACACCTACGCCACCCCGACCGACGACCACCTCGCGACCACCCTGCGCCACGAGACGCCGTACGTGCTCGCGCTGCCTCGTGGCCACGCGCTCACTCGCGTTCGCGCGTTGAGCCCGCGACACCTCGATGGCCTGCCCTTCGTCGGGTTGTCGTCGACGACCCAGGCTGCTGCGCGAGTGGCGTTCCTCGCCGCGTGCCAGGCCGCAGGCTTCACGCCCGACGTTCGCCTCGAAGCGGTGGAGCTGTCGTCGGTGCTCAGCCTGGTGGGCGCAGGCCTGGGTCTGGCCATCGTGGGCGAAGGCAGCCAGCGCGTGGGCGTGTCAGGCGTTTCGTTTCGGGCGCTGCCCTGGCTTCCGCTGCGGCTGCGCGTTCATCAGGTGTGGAGTCGTCGGCCCGCCTCGGCGGCGGCGCGTCGCTTCGTCGCTCTGACCCAACGGGCGTGAAGGGCTCGGTCACTTCGTCGGCGGGTGCTTCTGCAGCTTTCGCTGCAACGAGCGGCGGTGCAGCCCCAGCCTGCGCGCAGCCTCCGAGATGTTGTTCTGACAATCGGCCAGCACGCGGTGAATGTATTCCCACTCTGCGCGCGCGAGAGACGGCGTCTCGTCGACCGGCGCCGGAGCGTTCGTGCCGAGCAGCGCCTGTGTCACCGCGTCGGCGTCGGTCGGCTTGGTGAGGTACGCGACCGCGCCCAGCTTCGTGGCCTCGACGGCGGTGGGAATCGAGCCGTAGCCCGTCAACATCACCGCGCGCGTGCCCGGGTCCTTCTCGTGCAGCACCTTCAGCAGCTCGAGCCCCGACGCACCACCCATGCGCAGGTCGATGACGGCGTACTCGGGTGCTTCGGTCTGTGCGGCGAGCGTCTCTTCGACCGATGCGTACGTCGTCACCGAGAACCCGCGGTCGCCGAGCGCACGCCCCAGCCGTTGCCGAAACGGCTCGTCGT
>JAEUJR010000742.1 GCA_016793585.1 Archangium sp. | reverse complement strand
GTACTTCCTCTCGAACGGCGGCACGACGTGCCAGTCGGGCAAGCGGGTGAAGGTCGACAAGGGCGGCTGGGACGCGTCGCAGGGCGTCGAGCACGATCACGAGTTCACCTCGAAGTGGCTCGAGCAGTGCCGCCGCGTGCTCAAGCCGTCGGGCACGATCTGGGTCTCGGGCACGCAGCACGTGATCTTCAACGTCGGCTTCGCGATGCAGAAGCTCGGCTTCAAGATCTTGAACATGGTGACCTGGTTCAAGCCGAACGCGTCGCCGAACCTGGCGTGCCGCACGTTCACGCACTCGACCGAGCTGATCATCTGGGCCGCGCCCGTCAGCAAGGGCAAGCTGCTCCACACGTTCAACTACAAGCAGATGAAGGCGGAGAACGGCGGCAAGCAGATGCGCGACGTCTGGACGATGACGACGCCGAAGCCGTCAGAGAAGGTGCACGGCCGGCACCCGACGCAGAAACCCCGCGCGCTGCTCGAGCGCATCGTCGACGCCTGCACCGAAGACGACGCGCTGGTGCTCGACCCCTTCTGCGGCAGCGGCACGACGGGCGTCGCGGCCAAGTCGAAGGGCCGTCGCTTCGTCGGCATCGACATGGACACGCAGTATCTCGATCTCACCAGGCGCCGCATCGAGGCCGAGACCGAGTGACGTTCACTGCTCGCTGGTGACGGGCTCTTCGCGCTCGCGCTCCTCGAGGGTGCGGCGAATATTCGGCAGGCGCTGCTCGAGGAGTCTGGTGGCGCGCGAGCGCTCGTGCCCCAGCTTTCGCATCAGGAATTCCTTCGGAGCGGCCTCGAGCGCGGGAAGCCAGGGCGCCGAGAACGCCGGCAGCGTCTGGCCTCGCACCAGGGGTTCTTGCCGTCGATGACCGAGATGCCCGTCTCGATGAAGTCCGACAGTGGCACGCGGTCGGGTTGGTGGGCGCCCCAGAGAGGGCGCAGACACGAGGCAGCTCCGCCGGGTTGGAGAACGACGACCACGAAATCCGTGCAGGCCCGGCCGGCGGCGCACGACAAGCGACGCCACCTTGGCCGGGATCACGTGAGCTGCATCACTCCTCGTCGGGAGCGATTGAGTCGTCGGCGGCCGCGGCGTTGAGCTCGGCGGTCCGGCGGCGAACGAACTCGACCAGCGTACGAACGCCGAAGCCGGTGGCGCCCTTCGACATGTAGCCCTTGTCCTTGTTCACGTTGCTGGGGCCGGCGATGTCGAGGTGCACCCACGGCGTGTCACCGACGAACTCCTTGAGGAAGTGCGCGGCGGTGATCGAACCACCCATGCGATCGCCAGCGTTCTTCATGTCGGCGACGTCGCTCTTGAGCACGTCCTTGAGGCTGTCGGTCAGCGGCAGCCGCCAGATGTCTTCGCCAGCCGAGCGCGCCGACTCGAGCACGTTCCACATGAGCTGATCGTCGTCGCCGAACGCGCCAGCCACCCACGGCCCGAGCGCGACGATGCAGGCGCCGGTGAGGGTCGCGAGATCGATGATGGCGGCGGGCTTGAGCTCGTTCGCGTAGGCGAGCACGTCACCGAGCACGAGGCGCCCTTCGGCGTCGGTGTTGGTGATCTCGACGGTCTTGCCGAGCCGAGAGACGAGCACGTCGCCGAGGCGGTACGCGTTGCCCGAGGGCATGTTCTCGCAGGCGCCCATGAAGCCGTGCACTGGGAAGGGCGGCTTGAGCTTCGCGATGACGCGCATGGCGCCGAGCACCGCGGCCGAGCCGGCCATGTCGGTCTTCATGTCGAGCATGCCGTCGCTGGGCTTGAGCGAGAGGCCGCCGGAGTCGAAGGTGATCGCCTTGCCGACGAGCGCGATCGGCGCGCGCTTCGCAGCCGCAGCGTCATCGGGCGTGTACGAGAGGTGAATGAGCTTGGGCTCCTCGACGCTGCCGCGCGCGACGCCGAGGAACATGCCCATTTTGAGCTCTTCGATCTTCTTGCGATCGAAGATGTGCAGGCCGAGGCCCGAGTCCTTCGCGAGGGCCTTCGCCTGCTCCGCGAGAATGGTGGGCGTCATGGTGCCGGCGGGCTCGTTGACGAGATCGCGCGAGAAGTTGGCGGCCTCGGCGATCGACTTCGCGAGCGCGGCCGTCGCGTCCATCGACTTGTCCTTCTTCACGCCGTCGGGCAGCAGCAGCTGCACCTTGTCGACGCGAGGCGCGGCCTTCTCGTCTTTGTTCGTGGTGCGCCACTTGTCGTACCGGTACGAGCCGAGAATGGAGCCCTCGACCGTCGACTGAATCGCGGCGTCGAGCTCACGCACCCCGGGCAGCTGAATCACGGCCGTCTTCGCCTTGAGCTTGTTCGCCGCCTTGATGGCGCGGCCCAGGGCCATGCGCAGCACCTCGGCGTTGAACTTCGCGCGCGTGCCGAGCCCGAGGAGGATCACGCGACCCACGCTCAGCTTGCCGTGCGTCTGAATCACGCAGGTCTGCTCGCCCTTGCCCTTGAAGCCCTCTTGCTGGGCCGTCTTCGCGAGCAGCCCCTTCATCTTCTTGTCGGTCTTCACCCACGCCGAAGGCGGGTTCTTCTTGTCGGTGAGATCGGTGTCGAACAGCGGGAGGACGAGAACGTCGGCCTTCGCCGTCGAGGCGTGGCCGGTGCCGAACGAGAAGTTCATGAGACGTGCAGCTCCTTCGAGGGAAAAACGCGTGCGGACCTTACCGAAGGGTGGGAGCCGGGCCAGCGGAAAGGTACAGTCGTGACGCGATGCCCGCGTTTCTGACGTACCTGACGGCGGTCGAGCGTCTCTCGGCCCACGTCAACTCGTTGCCCCAGGAGTTCAGCCGCGCCCTCGGCGAAGACCTCGAGTACGCGCGCTTCGGCGCCACCCTCGTCGAGCTGCCGTGGTTCGGTGGGTGGAAGCTGGGCCTCGATGCCTGGTTCGGTCACGGAAAGCCCCCCACGTTCGCGAGGTTGATGCGGGAGCGCGCGCCGGTGTCGTTCGGGTTGAAGGCTGCGGAGCTGGTCTCGAACGGCGCGCTCGTCGGCACCGAGGCGGGCCTGGCCTTCGTCGCGGGGTACTTCACCCAGCTCTGCGTCAGCCGGGTGATGGAGCCGCTCGTTCAGTCGCTCGTCGTCAGCCACGCGAAGCAGGGTGAGTCGGGCTCGGCCGCGCGGCATCGCATCGAGTGGGCGCAGTCGCTGGCGCTGATGCAGGATCTTCACGGGTCTCCGCTCGTGGGCACGCCGGCGATTCGCACCAAGATGCAGATTCGCAAAGCGAGCGGCGCGAAGGGCGTGGGGCGCGGGCTGTACGAGCTGATGCGCGTGTCGTCTCAGGAGGCGTTCGGTGACGCGCCGTCGAAGCTCG
>JAEUJR010000737.1 GCA_016793585.1 Archangium sp. | reverse complement strand
CACGGATCACTCGGGTGCGTGACGGCCGGCCCGACGAGCAGCTTGGGAATGTCGTAGACGAAGCTCTGGCGCGTGTACTCGCTCGGCGTGTGCGTGTACGTGTCCATGCGAATCGCGTCTTTCGGGCACGCGTCGACGCAGAAGCCACAGACGATGCAGCGCAGCTCGTCGATCACGAACTGCTTCGGGAACTTCTCGATCACGCGCGACTCAGCCACTTCATCAGCCGGGTCGTACTCTTCGGCCTCGATGTAGATGCACTGCGCCGGGCAGATCGTCGCGCACATGTAGCAGGCGACGCAGCGGGGCTTGCCGTCTTCGCGCGGCACGAGCCGGTGCAGGCCGCGGTAGCCGGGAGGATAAGGAACCTTCTCTTCGGGGTACTGAACGGTGCTGATCGTCGACAGCCCCGTGCGGTCGATGACCTCGGGGTTCGTGTCGCGCTCACCGAACAGGTTCCGCAAGAAGTGCTTCGTGGTGATCGCGATGCCCTTGATGAGCTCGGGCAGGTACGCGCGCTCGCGAATGTCCTTCTCGATGAGCTCGCGCTTCTCCTGAACGCCGTGCCCGTGTCCGTGGGTGAGGTTGGCCATGGTGTTCGGTTTCCTTAGTGGCCCGCAGTGCCAGCCGGGAGCGCCGCAGCCGGCGCGTGGCCGTGGGCATCGTGTGCGTCGTGACCGTGATCGTCGTGACCGTGGCCGCCGCCGTGGCTCGCGGCTTCCTGTTCACGGCGAACCTGGCGGGGCGGAGTCAGCGTGAGCATCGCGACGGCGACGATCTCGAGAATGCCGACGATGGCGAGCGACTTGAGCGAGGGGTCTCGGAGGATCAGCGCGCCAGAGACGAACAGGTTCACCAGGCCCAGCGGCAGCAGGATCTTCCAGCCGAGGGTCTGAATCTGGTCGTAGCGGAAGCGGGGGAACGTCCACCGGATGACGAGCTGCAGGTAGCAGAGCAGCACGACCTTCACCCAGAAGATGGTGCCGAAGACCGCCCCCGTGAGAATCGGCGAAATGGCCGACAGCTTCATCGTCAGCCACTCGTTGCCGAACGGGAGCGACCAGCCACCGAAGAAGATCGCCGCCAGCACGCCCGAGAGCACCACGACCTCGACGAACTCCGAGATCATGAAGAGGCCGAACTGCATGCCCGAGTACTCGAGGAAGTAGCCGACGATCTCCGACTCACCTTCGGGCGAGTCGAACGGCGCGCGCTTCGTCTCGGCGAAGGCCGCCGCGAAGAAGAGAATGAAGCCCGCGGGCTGGAGGAAGATGCCCCACGCCGGAAGCCCGATGTCGAAGCCACCCGCATTGAACGACCACAGGTAGCGGGCCTGCATGGCCGCCATGCCGTCGTCACCCGCGAGGCGCACCGTCGAGAACGCCGCCATCATGCCGACGAGCGAGAGGCCGAGCGCGACTTCGTAGCTCACCATCTGCGACGAGGCGCGAACGCCACCGAGGAGCGCGAACTTGTTGTTCGACGACCAGCCGGCCAGCGACGTGCCGTACACCGCGAGCGAGGCCACCGCGAACATGAGCAGCAGACCCGCGTCGGGGTTGGTGGGCGACATCACGACCTTCGCCGCGTAGCTGCCGATCGCGATGTCGAGCGTCGGTCCCGACGGCACGATCGCGAACAGCGCGAAGGCCGGCGCGAACGCCAGCATCGGAGCGAGGTTGAACAAGAACTTGTTCGCCGTCGCCGGGCGGAACGCCTCCTTCGTGAGCATCTTGATCACGTCGGTGGCGATGTGCGGCAGACCGGCCAGCGGGCTGTCCTTGATGCCGGGCAGCGCGATGCGAGCGCGGTTGGGGCCGGTGCGGTCCTGCATGAAGGCCGACCACTTGCGCTCGGCGAGCGTGAGCAGCGTGGCGATCACCATCACGACGAGCAGCATCGAGACGAGGATCTGAACGATGTGGCCACCGCCCGAGATGCCCAGC
>JAEUJR010000755.1 GCA_016793585.1 Archangium sp. | reverse complement strand
GCCGCGCGCACCGAGCAGCTCGCGAAGTCTGGAGCCGCGACCCCCGACGAGCTCGACCGCGCCCGGCGTCAGGCGCAACAGGACGGCGCAGCCCTCAAGGCGAACGAGGCCCGCCTGCGCGCGGCCGAAGCGGGCAGCCGTGGGGAAGACATCGCGTTTCAGCGGGCCCGCGTGCTCGGCGCCGAGGCGCGTGTCGCGCAGGCGAAGGCCCAGGTCGACCGCCTCTCGATTCGCGCGCCGCTCGACGGCGAAGTGCTTCAGGTGAAGGTGCGTGAAGGCGAGCTCTACAGCTTCCAGGGCAGCGACCCGCTCGTGGTGATGGGTGACACCCGCACGCTCCGCGTCCGCATGGACGTCGACGAACGTGACGTCTCGCGCGTGCAGCTCGGCGCCGCCGCGTGGGTGACGGCCGATGCCTTCGGCGCGCAGAAGTTCAACGGCAAGGTCGTCGAGGTGGGCCGCCGCTTCGGCCGCAAGAACGTGCGCACCGACGACCCGGTCGAGCGCAACGACACCAAGATTCTCGAGGTCGTCATTCAGCTCGACTCGAACGAGCGCCTCGTGCCGGGCCAGCGCGTCAACAGCTTCATCGTCGCGCCCGTGCCAAAGACCTGAGACCGTGCTGAACGTCGTCGTGAGGGGTCGACCATGAACGAGTTCCAGCGCATCGACGCGTTTCTCGAGGCCTTCTCGCGCAGACCGGCGCCGTTCGGGCCCGGCGACGACGCGGCGGTGCTGCCGCCGACGAAGCGGCAACAGGTCGTCACCACCGACGCGCTCGTCGAAGGCGTTCACTTCTCTCGCCGCACCTTCAGCTTCGGGCAGGTGGGCCACAAGGCGCTCGCGGTGAACCTCTCTGACGTGGCGGCCATGGGGGCGAAGCCGACGTGGGCGTTGTGCGCGCTGCAGCTGCCCGACGACGTCTCGGACAAAGACCTGCGCGAGCTCTCGGCCGGCATGGCTGCGCTCGCCGCGGCCCACGGCGTCTCGCTCGTCGGTGGCAACGTGACGCGGGGGCTTCAGCTCTCGGTGACGATGACGGTCGCGGGAGAGATTCCGCAGGGCCGTCGGCCGATGACGCGGAGCGGAGCGCGGCCCGGTCATCGCGTCTACGTCTCGGGCCCGCTCGGGAGCGCGTCGGCAGGGCTCGAGGTGTTGTCGCGTGCGAAGCGTGACGCGAAGGGCAAGCTGCTCGTCGAGAAGAACTGGGAGGCGCTCGTGCTGGCGCAGCGCTCTCCGTCGCCGCACGTTCGCTGGGGGATCGAGGCGTCAAGGTTCGCGTCGTCGGCCATCGACGTGAGTGACGGCCTCGTGCAGGACCTGGGGCATGTCTGCGAGGCGTCGGGCGTGGGCATGACGCTCGACTCAGGCGCGCTGCCGGTGCTCGAGGCGCTGCTGCTGTGGGCCGAGACCGAACAGCACGTTCACCAGCACGCGCTCACCGGTGGCGAAGACTACGTGCTCGCCGTGACCGTGCCTCCTTCGCGCGTCGCGCAATTCGAGCAGCACCTGCAGAAGCTCGGGCACGGCGCCTTTCCCATCGGAGCCGTCACCCGCACGGGCGGCCTCGTCGTCGACGGTGTGCCCTTCACGGGTCGCGGCGGTTTTCAGCACTTCGGGCGCTGATCAGTGAAGCTGGTGCGGCTTGGGCGCCAGCACGAGCGCGAGCGCGCGCGCTTGCTGCTCGGTGGCGCACCGGTACTCCTGCACCTTGCCGTTCTCGCGCTCGAGGCGAACGACCCAGATGCCGTCGAGGTGCTCCAGCGTGGGGAAGGTCGAAGGCTCCATGACGGAAGCCCCTCGACAGCACGGCGCATGCCGCGTTCCGGGTGAGGGGTTTCGAAGGGTTGGAAGCCCCTCGTCTGCCACTCACACTTTTCTGCGGAGTGGCCTGGTCAGTGTTTGCACCACTGGGCAGGCGTCATCGGCATGGTGCCGACGGCTCCGCCCTGGGTCGTCGCGTTGTCGATGAAGCGCCGGCTGGTGAAGCTGAACTGGTTCGGCGCGGGCGTCTGGTTCATCAACGAGTCGACGCACACGCCGGTGCCCGCGCCCGCCATCGCGACGGGCCCATCACGCGTCGGGTCGGCGTGCCGTGAAGGAATCGGGGTGACGTCGCACGAGGTGAGGTTGCCCGCGGTGACGTTGGCCTTCACGAGCGCGGCGGTCCAGAAGTCGCCGCTGTCGTCGGCGCCCGGAGTGCGCAGCAGCGGCCACTGCTGCATCGTCGCCGGGTTGTAGCCAATCGACAGCACGCGGCGCCCGTTGCAGTACACGTTCACGTGCGGCTTCGACTCGGGGCCGCTCGTGTAGTTCTGGTAGTGCGTGACGCCGATGACGAAGGTGTCTCCGTTGTTTGGGTTGTCGAGGTTGATGTTCTCGGGGCCGCAGTAGCTGGCCTGCGTCGGGTCGTCGACGGAGCGGTTGCAGCGCACGGTGTCGCGATCGAGGCGGGGGTTGGTGCAGTTGGCGGCGGTGCGACGGCTCGACCAGCCGTGACACGTCGAGGCCGCCGAGTCGGGGTAGCCCCATCGAGGGTCGCCCGACGGGCAGCCGCTCGCGCCGTTGTAGTAGCAGTCCTGGTAGGGCCCGCCGGCGGCGTTGGCGCAGGTGAGGTTCCAGCCCTGGTTGTTGCCGCACGACGTGCCCTGCAGCCGCGCGAAGTGCAGGTCGATGTCGTTGCCCGGGCCGTTGGTGCCACCGACCGAGTCCCAGCAGAGCTCGGCGCGAATGCCAGGGGCGCGCACCTCGACGCGCTGGGTGCAGACGTAGCGCGTGCCGTTGAGCGTGAACTCACCCTGCACGAGGTAGTCACCAGAGAGCCCGAAGGCCGGGTACACGACGCCAGCGCCGGGCATCACGCCGCGGGAGGCCTGAATGGCGATGAGCGGCTGGCCGGGCGCAGCGACGTAGCGGTTGGGCATCGTCGTCATGTCGAAGCGCACGGGCGTGCGGGTGCCGATGCGGCCCGAGCTCGAGTTGGCGGCCGAGTACAGCGCGAACGTGGGGAACGGCAGCACGTTGTCGCAGTCGCCGCCGAGCACCGTCCACGTCCAGTCGCGGGCCATGCCGCGCATCGCGACGTCCTTGATCCACTGGGTGCCGTCGAGCTGGGGCAGGGCTGCAGGGTTCGGGTACGGCGCCAGCACGAGCGGAGCGGTGGGGCACTCGACCTGCGTGGGGCAGTTGCAGCCAGCCGTCTGGTTGTTGCCCGAGAGGCCGTCGCAGTCGAAGTCGCCAGGTGCGCACGAGTCGAAGACCTGCGGGCGCTGCGCGCCACGGCACACGCCAGACCAGGTGGTGATCTCGGTGCCCGAGCAGTCGACCGAGCCCTTCGCGTTGCTGGTGCACCAGCCGACGGGTTGCGAGGTGTTCGGGTCGACCTGCGTCGCGGGCACGAGGTAGCAGTCCTTCGTGGTGCCGCCCTGCAGACAGAGACAGCCCTCGTCGACGAGGCCGTCGCAGTCGTCATCGAAGCCGTTGCCCTGGTTGCCGTTGAGCCGGGCTGCCGCGACGCCGCGCGAGGTGAGGAAGGTGTCGGTCGCGCCGCCGCACTCGTTCGTGGTCCCTGCCGAGCACTGACGCGGGAAGGGCGGGTTGCCCGGCATGATGGGGCCGCAGCCGCCGTCGTAGTCGACGACGCCAGCGTCGATCTGTCCGGCGTCTTCTTCGAAGGGGTCACCGCCACCGAAGCTGAAGCCACCTGCGGTGCCGCCGCCGGTGACCGAGCCGCCGGCGGTGCCAGTCGAGCCGCCGCCAGTACCGCCGAGACCGCCGCCGCTGCCCCCGGTGCCGCCCGCTGACGAGCCGGCCCGGCACTGCCCTCCGACGCAGACCTGACCCGGCCCACACTCTGCGGTCGACGCGCAGGGACGAGAGGCGGGGCCACAGGTGCAGCCCGAGACGACGGCCAGCACGAACACGACGGCAGGTGAAGAGAGGCGCATGCGGGCGCTCACCCTACACAATCAGCCCACTCGTGAAACCCGTGTTTCCCGGTTCGACTTCGCCGTCGCGAGCCAACGTCGCCGGGGCGCGGTGGTGCAGTCATCGCGGAGCCCCCGCTCCTCAGGCTCGCGTTGGGCTTCGTCTCACGGTTTCCCGGTTCGACTTCGCCGTCGCGAGCCAACGTCGCCGGGGCGCAGTGGTGCAGTCATCGAGGAGCCCCCGCTCCTCAGGCTCGCTTTGGGCTTCGTCTCACGGGGCGCGGCCTCAGAACACCGTCACATTGCACTTCGACTTGAGCAGCGCCGAACGGTCCTGCGACGACTTGTTGCAGAAGCCCGCGTCCTGGAACGTGGCGCCGTTCGCCCCATCGGTGGAGCACGTGCACATGCCCGCGTTGCAGGTGATGGCGTAGGTCTTCCCATCGGTGCACTGGTCGCGTGTGTAGCTGCACACGGCGTTGGTCGAGCTGTTGGTGTTGCCGCGACACTGAACGACGCCGGGGCGCAGCTTGCAGATGCCCGGGTCGCGACACGCCGCGGTGGCGGCCGCGGCCGACTCTGCCGACATGGCGGTGCAGGGGAACTGGTCGACCGCCGACAGACAGGCGTTCGCCTTCGAGCCGTCGATGTCGCACGGGTAGTCGGTGAACAGCTCGCAGCGCGTCTTCATCTGCATGTCGGCGGTGCACGCGGCGACGTCGGCGTAGACCGACGTGGCAGACTCTCCACCGCACTGAAACAACCGCTTGCACGTGCGCGCCGCGCTCTCCTTGCAGAAGTCGACCATCGTCGTGGGCCCACAGCCTGCGACGACCACCATCACCACCGTCACTCCGAAGATGCGCTTCACGACGTTTCTCCCGGGTTCCATTCCCACGCTGAACGGTAGCCCTGCTGGGTTTGCGCCTCTTCGATGAAGCGCGCGTAGAAGGCATGGCCCGTGAGCGTGGCGCTGTCTCCGACGGCGAAGAGGTGTCTCTTCGCGCGGGTGATGGCGACGTTCATGCGGCGAAGGTCTTCGAGGAAGCCGACCTGCTGCTCGCCGTTGCTGCGCACGAGGCTCAGCAACACCGCCTCTTTTTCGCGCCCCTGGAAGGCGTCGATGGTGTCGACCTCGAGCGTGGGCACGTCGGTGAGCTGCTCCCGAATGAGCGAGGCCTGCGCAGCGTAGGGCGTGATGACGGCGAGCTCTTCGGGAGGCAGGCCCGCGGCCATCAGCTCTCTCGCGCGCGCGACGACGAGGCCTGCTTCACCTTCGTTGCGTAACGACTCGGTGCCGGGCTCGCGTGACTCGTCGAAGCCCTTGCCGGCCGTGTCGAGGAACAACAGCGGCGGCGCGTCGACGACGGCGCCAGGGGGCAACACGGCCGAGAGCACGCGGCCTTCGACGGAAGGGTGGGCGCGTAATTCACCCGAGTACATTTCCCGCGAGGGAAAGCGCATGAGCTTCTCGTTCATGCGGTGCTGCTCTTTCAGCATGCGTTTGACGTCTTCGCCGAAGTCCTTCAGCACGCGCTCGAACAACGAGGTGCCCAGGCCCTGCTTCTTCGCCTCCATCGAGATGACGGTCGCCGCGAGCTGCTTCGGGTCGCCGGCGAGAATGACGGTGGGCGCCTTGAGGAAGGCACCGAGCGCGAGCGGCTCGAGGGCCTGCGTCGCTTCGTCGAGCAGCGCCACGTCGAACGAACGGTTCGCGAGCACGTGCCCATCGAGCATCGACAACGTCGCGCAGACGACCTGCGCGCGGCCCATCACCGACTCGACGGCCTTGCGCTCGAGCACGCGGGCGTCATCCATCAGCGCGTAGGCGTCGCTCTTCGCGGCGCGGGCGTTCGAGAAGCGTGAACGGCTGCGGCCCTGCGTCTGCTGTTTGCGCGCGTAGCCGAGCAGCTCGAAGGCCTCGTCGAACATCTCCCGCGCGGTGATGCGGTCGTCGTGCTCTTCGACGAGCAGGTCGAGCGTGTGGCGTTGCAGGTGGGGCAGCACGCGCGCCGGGTGGCCCACGCGAATCGCTTCGAGGCCCGCGTCGAGGCAGAGCTCGAGCAGGTGGTCGACCGCGGCGTTGCTGGCGGCGGTGCAGAGCAGGCGTTGGCCGCGCTTCACGCACTGCACGGCGATCTCGGCGAGCACCGTCGACTTCCCCGTGCCGGGCGGCCCATGCACGAGGGCGACGTCGCGCGCCGAGAGCGAGAGAGAGACGGCGTCGAGCTGCTCCGGGTTGAGCGGGCGTGAGGGCGTGAAGGTGGGCCGCTTCTCGAAGCGCGGCGCCATGGCTCCGAGCACGAGCTGCTGCCGGTCTCTGGCGAGGCCGTGCGTCATCTCGGTGAGCTTCTTCAAGACGCCGCGCGCGCGGTCGAAGGTGACGTCGTTGGCGACGAGGTCGATGCGCAGGCGGCCTTCGCCCACGAACGGGGGCGGGTGGCGATCGAACGCGATCTCGAGTTGCTGGCGTGTGGCGCGGGTGACGATGCCAGTCGGGGGAGCCTCGACCGGCGCCTTGCGTGGGCTCACCGTCACCACGTCGCCAGTGTGCAGCTTCGAGCGCAGCCAGCGTTTGTCTTCGCGCGCGAAGGTGACGAGCGTGCGCCCGCCGAGGCCGATGCTCTCTTCGACCGACTCGACGTCGAGCACCACGATGCCGCGCGCCTCGAGCTCGGCCAGGGGCAACGCGGCCTTCTCGGTGGCGAGGCGTTCACGTTCAGCGCGCCGCTCGAGCTCCAGCAGACGACCGAGGGTCTCGAAGTGCTGCACGTCGCGCGACATGGCCGCCATCTCGCCACAGCGGCCGCGGAAATGAGCGTGGAAATTCGGAGCGGATCGTCAGGCGTGTTTGCAGCCCCGTTGAAGGATGAGAACGCACAGAGCCCGACAATGAAGGGTCTTCAGCGAGGAGCCCTTCATGTTGACCGTAGGAACGCGTGGTTCGGACGTCAGCCGGCTGCAGAAGACGCTGAAGGCCGCGGGCTTCGACCCGGGTGGGGTCGACGGCGTGTTCGGCCGCAAGACGAAGGCGGCGGTGCTCAAGTTCCAGCACGCCAGGCACCTGAGCGCCGATGGCGTCGTTGGCCCGCAGACCAGCAAGAAGCTCTTCGGCTCGAGCAACTCGAAGTACTTCGATGGGAAGAGCGACTTCGCGCCCACGGGCCCAGGGCCGGTCAACCCGGGCAACGGCTCGGTGCCGGCGAAGGTGAAGCGCTTCATCGACAGCGCGGTCGCGCAGACGGGCAAGCCGTACGTGTTCGGTGCCGAAGGGCCGCGCGCGTTCGACTGCTCTGGGCTCATTCACTACGCGCTCAAGCAGGCGGGCGTCGCCGACAGCCGCACGACTGCCGCTGGCTACCAGGCTCGGTTCGCGGGTTCGCGCGTGTCGCGCTCGCAGCTCAAGCCGGGCGACCTGCTCTTCATTCACTACCCGAACAGCCGCGGCATCGGCCCGGGCAAGGCGTCGCACATCGAGATTTACCTGGGCAACGGCCGCTCGATGGGCACCGACAACCCGCGTGAAGGCGCGCGCGCCGAGCCGGTCGACTGGGCGCACGTCGTCAATGCCTCGCGTGTGCCGCAGCTCTATCGCTGAGGCGCGTCGGCCTCGCGGCGGTTAACAGGGCGCATGCCCAATCGGCTCGCGTCCGAGACCTCTCCGTACCTGCGGCAGCACGCCGACAACCCCGTCGATTGGTACCCGTGGGGCGCCGAGGCGCTCGAGAAGGCGAAGCGTGAGCAGAAGCCGATTCTGCTCTCGGTCGGCTACTCGGCCTGTCACTGGTGCCACGTGATGGCGCACGAGTCGTTCGAGAACCCGGCGACCGCTGCGGTGATGAACGCGCACTTCGTGAACATCAAGGTCGACCGCGAGGAGCGGCCCGACCTCGACCACCTCTATCAAGGCGTCGTGCAGTTGATGGGGCGCGGCGGTGGCTGGCCGCTGACGGTCTTTCTCACGCCAGAGAAGAAGCCGTTCTACGGCGGCACCTACTTTCCCCCGGGGCCGCGGCATGGGTTGCCCGGGTTCGAGCCGTTGTTGTCGGGCATCGCCGAGGCGTGGGCGAAGGAGCGCGCCGAGCTGCTCCAGCAGGCCGAACAGTTCGAGCAGGGCCTGACCGAGTACGCGGCGTGGGGCCTCGACGAAGCGACGCCGGCGAGCCTGAGGCCGCAAGACGTGGTGACGGCAGCTCGCACGCTCGCGTCACGCGTCGACCCCGAGTTCGGAGGCTTCGGCACGCGCGGCCCCAAGTTCCCCAACCCGATGAACCTCGCGCTCATGCTGCGTGGCTTCGCGCGTACCCGGGACGAGTCGATTCTGAAGCCCGCGCTGCTGACGCTCGAGCGCATGGCGAAGGGCGGCGTGTTCGACCAGCTCGGTGGTGGCTTTCATCGCTACAGCGTCGACGAGCGGTGGCTGGTGCCGCACTTCGAGAAGATGCTCTACGACAACGCGCAGTTGATTCATCTGTACGCCGAGGCGTGGCAGGTGGCTCCGAGGCCGCTGTGGAAGAAGACGGTCGAAGAGACGGTCGCGTGGCTTTCGCGTGAGATGACCTCGCCAGAGGGCGCGTTCTTCGCGGCGCAAGACGCCGACAGTGAGGGTGAAGAAGGGAGGTTCTTCGTCTGGCGCGCCGACGAGCTCGACGCGGTGCTGACGGCGGAGGAGTCGCAGGCCGTGAAGGCGCACTTCGGCGTGAAGCCAGGTGGCAACTTCGAACACGGCGCGTCGGTGCTCGAGGTCGTCGGCATCGAGGACGTGAACGACACGCTGGCGCGCGCGAAGCAGAAGCTGCTCGAGGTGCGCTCCAGGCGGGTGCGGCCGGGAACGGACGACAAGGTGCTCGCGGGGTGGAACGGTCTGACGATTCGAGGGCTCGCGTTCGCGTCGCGCGTGTTCGGCCGCCCTGACTGGCTCGCGATGGCACGGCGCGCGGCCGACTTCGTGTTGAGTCGCATGCGAAGGCCCGATGGCGGGTTGTGGCGCTCGTTCCACTCCGGCGTGGCGCGCATCGAGGGCATGCTGGAGGACTACGGCGACGTCGCCTCGGGGCTGGTCGCGCTGTAC
>JAEUJR010000656.1 GCA_016793585.1 Archangium sp. | reverse complement strand
GCGAACCCCATCGAGAAGACCCGCAAGGGCATGCTCGGCATCATCGCGCAGGCCTCGGCGCCGGTCGTCGGAGTGCCCGCCGGCTCGCTCGCGGCGCAGGCCGGCCTCGAGACGTTCGACCGCGTCATGGCGATCAACGATCAACCGGTCGCCGACGAAGTGCAGCTGAACCAGGCGCTCCAGAAGCTCTCGGGCCCGCTCGCGCTCAGCGTGGTTCGCATGGAGACGAAGACCGTCGGCGGCCTTCCGTACACGACGCCGAAGACGCTGAACGTCACCGTCGAGAAGCAGGAGGGCGAAGGCTACGCTGCGCTCGGTGGCGCCGAGTCGAGCGATCTCTACGTCGCGTACGTGCTGCCAGGCAGCCCCGCCGACAAGGCCGGCCTCAAGCGCGGAGATCGCTACCTCTCGGTGAACGACGCTCCGGTGAAGTCGTACTTCCTCTTCGACATCAAGATGAAGGCGCACGAAGACCGGCCCTTCAAGCTCACCTGGCAGAGCGGCGCCGAGACGAAGTCGGCGACGGTCACGCGCGCGGCCGAGACCTCGTACGACGAGTTCAAGAACGCCCGGAAGTCGCTCATTCTCGGCACCGGTCGGTTCTTCTCGCTCGTGGCCGACCCGACACCGCCCGAGACGAAGACCATCATCGTCGGCCCGAAAGACGCGCTCGTGATGGCGGTGAAAGAGGTGCCGAAGGCCATTCGCACCATCGGGCTCGTCATCGTGAAGCTCTTCACGGGAGGCGTTCCGCTCGACGCGGTCGGTGGACCCATCGCGGTCTTCCAGGTCGCGACCAAGAGCGCCGAAGCGGGCCTCGACACGTACTTGATGAACATGGCGCTGGTGTCGGTGAACCTCGGGCTCGTGAACCTGCTCCCGATTCCCATCTTCGACGGCTTCGCCCTGCTCGCCGCGTTCTGGGAGGGCATTCGCCGCCGCCCGATTCCGCTCCGCGTGCGCGAGTACGCCAACATGTTCGGTCTCGTCGTCATCGCCATGCTGCTGGTGCTGGTCTTCAAGAACGACATCACCAAGCTCTTCCGCTAGAGCGGCCCTTCGATGTGGCTGGCCCTCGACACCTCGTGTCTGACGCTCTCCCTCGCGCTCGTTCGTCCGGGCGGCGAGCTGGTGGAGCACGAGCTGATCGCGCCTCCCACGAAGCAGAGTGACGCCCTGCCGCAGTGTCTGAACGCGCTGCTCGCCCGCAACGGCGCCACGCTGAAGGACCTCACCGGCCTCGTGAGCGGGCTCGGCCCCGGCTCGTTCACCGGTTTGCGCATCGGGCTTTCGTGTCTCAAGGGCCTCGCCTACGCGTTGAAGATTCCGCTCGTCGGGGTCTCGTCGTTGAAGGCGCTGGCCCTCGACGCCCCGGAAGAGACAGAGCTGTTCTCCACGGCCGTCGTGAAGAAGAACGAGCTGTACCTCGGCAAATACCGGCGCGCCGGGGCGACCATCATCACCCACGAGCCCGAGAGCTCACTGCCGATCGCCGAGTTCGCGAAGCTGCTGCTCGCCACGCCCGCCGCGCGAATGGTCGGCCCGGCGGTCGTCGACTATCGCGCGCCGTTGCTCGCGCTGGGGGTTCCCGCTGCACAGATCCTCGATGCGCCGGTGGTCCCGTCCGCCGTCGCGCTCGCGCGCCTCTGTTCGATGCCCGCGACGTACGATGCCCAGGCTGTCTTCTCGCTCGAGCCGCACTACCTGCGAGGCAGCGGCGCCGAAGAGAACCCGAAATTCCCACCGCTGCAGGGCGTGGAGTCGAAGGCCCGCCTGCTCACCCCGAAAGAGTCGTGACCATCATGTCCGAGCCCATCATCGCCGTCGTCGGAGCCACCGGCGTCGTCGGCAAGCAGATCATCCAGGCGTTGTTGCTGAAGGATCACCCGGCTGATCACGTGCGCGCGTTCGCCAGCGAGCGTGGAGCAGGGGAGGAGGCCGACTACGGCGACGACACCCTCACCATCGAGAAGTACTCCGAGGAGTCGCTGCGCGGCGCGCAGGTCGCGATCCTCGCGGTGCCTCCCGAGGTGGCGAAGCCGATCGCCGAGACCGCGCAGAGGCTCGGCGTGTGGGCGCTCGACCTCTCGGGCGCGCACCGCCTCGACGAGAAGGTGCCGCTCGTCGTGCCGGGCGTGAACGACGGCGTGCTCGATCGACCGTTCTCAGGCCGGGTCGTCGCGCTCGCGCACGCGGTGACGCAGGCCTTCACGCGCGCGCTCGAGCCGCTCCGCGCGGCGTTCGGGCTGCACTTCGCCGACGTGACGGTGTTGGGCGGCGCCGCGATGTTCGGGGCTCCCGGCGTCGCGCACCTCTCGAAGCAGACCGCCGAGCTCATGAACGGGAAGGATCCCGACAACGAGCTCTTCCCGCACCGGCTCGCCTTCAACGTGATCCCCGCCGTTGGCCCCATCGAGAACGGCCTCTCGCTGCAGGAGCGCGTGCTGCTGGTCGAGGCTGCGCGCGTCTGGGGCGGCGAGAAGATGCCGGCGCTGACCGCGACCTCGATTCTCGTGCCGACCTACCACGGCATCACGCTCATTCTCTCGGCGCACCTCGGTCGTCGCGTCGATGCCGAGGGCGTGCGCGCGACCCTCAAGGCCGACTCCGGCCTCAAGGTGCTCGACGACCCTGCCGAGAACATCTACCCGATGCCCATGCTCACCACCGACGACGCCAGCATTCACGTGGGTCGCGTTCGCGCGCTCGGCGAGCGCGTGCAGCTGGTCGTCGCCACCGACAACGCCTTCCGTGTCGCAGAGTCGGCGATCGACATC
>JAEUJR010000627.1 GCA_016793585.1 Archangium sp. | reverse complement strand
GCCGGCGAGAAGAACATCTTCAAGGTGACCGGCACCGTGAGCCTGCTGCGCGTGGGCGTGCCGCTTCAGCTCTACGCGTCGTACCGCACGCAAGACATCATTCCCGGCCGCTTCACCCGCCCGGCCAACGTCTTCACCGGTGGCGTACGCGCCATCGTGAAGTTCTGGTGACCCATGCGCCGTCTGCTGCTCGTCGTCTTCGCCTGCTCCAGCGCTGGTTGCGCGCTCACGTCGCTCGTCGGGTACAAGATCGCGCCGAACGCGCCGAAGGACCCTGACGGTCAGACGCTGCAGCTGCGTGGGTTGAAAGAAGCCGTTCGCGTCACCACCGATGCGCAGGGCGTGCCGCACCTCGAAGCGAAGAACCTGGTCGACCTCGCGCGCGCCGCCGGCTTCATGCAGGGCCGCGCCCGCTTCTTCCAGATGGACATGATGCGGCGCCTCGCGCGTGGGCGCGTGAGTGAGATCGTCGGTGAGCAGCCGATGGTCTCGAGCAACACCATCGAATACGACAAGACGATGCGCGGCTGGGACATCGAGGGCCGCGCGCTCGCCGACTTCGGGAAGCTGTCGGCCGAGCAGAAGGAGCAGCTCGAGGCCTTCGCCGCGGGCGTGAACGCGGCGCGTGAGCAGTGGCCGCCCATCGAGTACCGGCTGCTGCACATCGAGTCGGAGCCGTGGAACGCGTCTGACACGCTCGCCGTGGGCGTGCTGAACGTGTGGAGCGTCACCCACAACTACCAGCAGGAGCTCGCGCGCTTTCTCTTCGCGATGCACCAGGGCGTCGAGCGCATGGAGCTGTTGTACCCGAACGAGCCGGTGCGTGGCGGCCGCAGCGTGATGTCGAAGTCGTCGGCGCAGCCGTTGCCGCCCGCCGTTGTTGACGAGCTCGCGGGCCTCTTTCCGGTGAAGCTCGGTGACGCGAAGGCGAGCGACCCGTCGGCGTGGTTCTCGGTGATGCCCATCGAAGGCGCGTCGAACGCGTGGGTCGTCTCGGGCGCGCACACGAAGTCGGGCAAGCCGATGGTGGCGAACGACCCGCACCTCGCGCACTTTCTTCCCAGCCTGATGGTGCAGCAGCACCTCACCGCGCCAGGCCTCGACGTCATCGGCGTCACGATTCCCGGGGTGCCATGGGTGCTGTCGGGGCACAACGCGAAGGTGGCGTGGGGCATGACGTCGACGATGAGCGACGCCATCGACCTCGTCATCGAACAGGAAGACGCGGCGCGGCCGGGCTTCGTGAAGAACGAGTCACGCGAGTGCCCCATCACCACGCGCGACGAGGTGATTCGGGTGCGTGATGGCTCCGAGCTGCTCGACCGGCCCGTGCGCTTTCGCGCGAGCTGCAACGGGCCGCTCATGAACGACCTGCTGCCGCAGCTGTTTCCGCCGAAGGCTCCGCTGCTCGCGATTCGATGGCGCGTGACAGGGCTCGACACGGTGATGGGCGCGCTGCTCCGCCTCGATCAGTCGACGAGCGTGGAGGACTTCGGCAAGGCCGCCGCGCAGCTGCCCTCCATCTGGAACACGTGGACGGTGGCCGACGTCGAGGGCCACATCGGCCAGTTCCCCTCGGGAGAAGTGCCGCTGCGGCCGAACCATCGCGGAACGTTCCCGGTGCCGGGGTGGTCGAAGAGGTACGAGTGGAGCGAGTTCGTCGGCGGCGACCGCATCGCGCACGTCATCGACCCTGCCGACGGCGTCATCGCGCACGCGAACAACCTGATGACCGAGCCGGGCGCGACCGACTTCGCGCGGCTGCACGTCGACTCCGCGCCCGCGTTTCGGCACCAGCGCATCGTCGACCTCGCGAAGGCCACGCCGAAGCACGACCTCTCCTCGTTCCGCGCGATGCAGGCCGACACCTTCTCGCTGCGCGCACAGACGCTCTGGCCGTTCATGAAGGAGGCGCTCGGAACGGGTGATGGGCTGTCGGAGACGGCTCGCGCGGCGCTCGCGCGCGTGAATGGGTGGAACTTTGACGCGAAGGCCGAGGGGCCCGAAGCGGCCATCTTCTTCCTCACCTATCGGCACGCGGTGGTGAACGCGGTGAGCGACGAGCTGCCGGCGCCGGCGGTGAAGTTCTTCCTCGGGCAGCGCTACTCGACGAACACGGTCGACCTCTGGTTCGAGAACGCGACGCACGTGGTGTGGGACGATCGTGCGACGGCGGCGGTCGAGACGAGAGACCAGCTCGTGCGGGCCGCGTTCCAGCGCGCGGTGCAGGACCTCACCGAGGCACAGGGGCCAGACGTCACCGCGTGGCGCTGGGGCCGCCTGCACTGGCACCGCCCGATGCACGTGTTCGGTGGCAAAGCGGTGCTCGACGGCACCGTGAACCTCGAGCGTATGGAGGCGGGCGGCGAGATGGACTCGGTGTGGAAGACGCACTTCGACATCGGCAACGAGGCGGCGCCGTTCAAGGTCGTCGCCGGGCCCGTGTACCGGAGCGTGGTCGACCTGGCCGACCTGGCGCACGGCTGGTGGGTCATCGACTCCGGTGCGAGCGGCTGGCCCGGCGCTGCGCACTACGGCGACCAATACGACGCGTGGAAGCGCGGTGAGCTGGTGCCGATGCTGTTCGACGTCGCCGAGATTCGGCGCGGCCTTCACGGCGAGCTGACGCTCAGCCCGTAGCAGGCATCATCAGCGCTGATGTGACGGCGGGCGCTCCGTGCGAAAAGCCGTGCGCCGGTTCGTGTCGGCGGTGATGACTGGCGCGCAACAACTCCGGGGAGGCTGACAATGGCGCACCACGTGGTTGTCGTCGGCGGTGGTTTCGGCGGGCTCGAGACCGCGCGTCGGCTCGAGCGTGACGACGTGAAGGTGACGTTGATCGACCGGCAGAACTACCACCTGTTCCAGCCGCTCCTGTACCAGGTGGCGACGGCCGGCCTCTCGCCGGGAGACATCGCGTCGCCGATTCGCAACCTCGTCGC
>JAEUJR010000624.1 GCA_016793585.1 Archangium sp. | reverse complement strand
GCGGGCAGCACGTTCACCTTTCGCAGCGTGGCGAGCTGCGCCGAGACCGTCTCCGTGTCCTCCACGCCCAGCCCGAACACCTGCGAGTCGCCCACCACGAGGACGTCGCTCGCCGCCGCGGCGGGCCAGTCGGCGCCGCGAAACCCGAGCGCGTTGGTGTGAATCGTCGTCGTCGGGTTCTTGCCGAGCTTGAGCCGCATCTCGGCGTTGGGCGTGAGCTTCACCCCGAGCGTGGCGTCGGCTTCGTAGAGGTTGAGGTGCGGAAACGCGCCGTCGTCACGCGCGCGAAAGGCGAACTCGGCGATGACGACACCGAGCGAGAGGCCGAAGACGACCTTGAGGGCTGCGGAGAGCGCACGCATGCGGGGGTTGATGCAGTCTGCTCCAGTTGTGTGCGGAGGGACACGCGCGTGATGTTGACTCTGGAATCAACTTTCTGCTGTGAAGCCTGCGTTCCGCACGTTTTCGGGCCGCCGTGGTGGCCCCTCGAGAGGACGCACGCATGAGTGAGCTTCGCTTCGACGGCAAGGTCGTGGTCATCACCGGCGCAGGCGCAGGGCTGGGTCGCAGCCACGCGCTCTTCTTCGGCAAACGAGGCGCGAAGGTCGTGGTGAACGACCTCGGCGGCACTGCGCACGGGCAGGGCCAGTCGTCTGCGGCGGCCGACAAGGTGGTCGCCGAGATCAAAGAGGCGGGAGGCACCGCCGTCGCCAACTACGACTCGGTCGAGAACGGCGACAAGATCATCAAGACGGCCATCGACGCGTTCGGGCGCATCGACGTGCTGGTGAACAACGCCGGCATTCTGCGCGACGTCAGCTTCCAGAAGATGACGAAGGACGACTGGGACCTGATCATGCGCGTTCACGTGAACGGCGCCTTCGCCTGTTCGCACGCCGCGTGGCCGTACATGCGTGACCAGGGCTTTGGCCGCATCATCTTCACGACCTCGGCCGCGGGCATCTACGGCAACTTCGGTCAGGCGAACTACTCGGCCGCGAAGCTCGGGCTCGTCGGCTTCTCGAACACGCTCGCCATCGAGGGCGAGAAGAAGAACGTACGCAGCAACGCCATCGCGCCCATCGCCGCCTCGCGCCTCACCGAGACGGTGATGCCGAAGGACATGCTCGAGAACCTGAAGCCCGAGTACGTGACGCCGCTCGTCGGCTGGCTCGCGCACGAGGAGTGCACCGAGAACGGCGGCCTCTTCGAGGTCGGCGCGGGCTTCTTCGGCAAGCTCCGCTGGGAGCGCACCGAGGGCAAGACGTTCAAGCTCGGCCGTGAGATCACCCCCGAGGCGCTGCGCAACGCGTGGGAGCAGGTCACCGACTTCGGCAAGGCCACGCACCCGGCGAACATCACCGAGGCGCTGGGGCCCGTGATGTCGAACCTGTCGTCGAAGTCGAAGGGCGGCAACGAGTTCATCGACGTCGACGCCGCGCTGGGTGCCGAGCTCGCCGAGGTGCGCTCGCGCTACGACGAGCGTGACCTCGCCCTGTACGCACTGGGGGTCGGCGCGGGAAAGAACCCGACCGACCCGAACGACCTGCACGTCGTCTTCGAGCGAAACGGCGACGGCTTCTACGCGCTGCCGACGTACGGCGTGGTTCCCGCGCTCAACGCGCTCTTCAAGTCGATGGCCGAGGGCAAGACGGCGCCCGGCCTCAACTACGGCCTCGACCGCGTGCTGCACGGAGAGCAGTACACCGAGCTGGTTCGCCCGCTGCCGCCGAGCGCCGAGCTGGTGCACAAGGGCCGCATCACCGACATCTTCGACAAGGGCAAGAACGCCATCGTCGTCATGCACGTCGACTCGTACGACGCGCAGTCGGGCGAGCTGCTGGTGAAGAACGACATCTCGATTCTCGCGCGCGGCACGGGCGGGTGGGGCGGAGACCGTGGCCCATCGGCTGATATCAACGTGCCACCCAGCCGCCCGCCTGACGCGGTGGTGACCGAGAAGACGAGCGAGAGCCAGGCGCTGCTCTACCGCCTCTCGGGCGATTGGAACCCGCTGCACGTCGACCCCGAGTTCGCGTCGATGTTCGGCTTTCAGAAGCCGATCCTCCACGGGCTGTGCACCTTCGGCTTCGTCGGCCGCGCCGTCGTGAACGCGTTCAGCAAGGGCGACCCGCGCTTCTTCAAGAGCATCAAGGTGCGCTTCGCCGACTCGGTGTTCCCCGGTGAGACGCTGAAGATCGAGATGTGGAAGGAGAACGACCTGCGCATCATCGTTCGCGCCACCGTCGTCGAGCGCGAGAAGGTCTGCATCTCGAACGCGGCCGTCGAGCTCTACGCCGAGATTCCGAAGCCGAAGTCGAAAGAGGCGGCGAAGGCGGCTCCTGCTGCTGCGGCGGCTCCGAAGCTCGACGCGGCCACGACGTTCAACGCCATCGGCGCGTATCTCGGTCAGCACCCCGAGCTCGTGAAGAGCGTCGGCAATGTCTACCAATTCCGCCTGAAGAACCCCGACTCCGCCTGGGTGTTGGATTTGAAGAACGGCGGCGGCTCGGTGAAGGCCGGCACGGTGGACAAGGCCGACTGCACGCTCGACCTCTCGGACGCCGACTGGCTCGACATGGTGAGCGGCAAGGCCGACCCGATGAAGCTGTTCCAGGGCGGCAAGCTGAAGATCAGCGGCAACGTGATGGCGTCGCAGAAGCTCGACTTCCTCAAGAAGATGGATCGATCGGCCGTCGCGGCGCCTTCGTCTGCAGCGCCAGCCCCCACGGCGGCGGCGACGGTCACCTCGGCCATCACCTTCCAGGCCATCGGGGCGTACCTGTCGAAGAACCCCGACCTCGTGAAGGGCGTCGGCAATGTCTATCAATTCCGCCTGAAGAACCCCGACTCCGCCTGGGTGATGGACTTGAAGAACGGTGGCGGGTCGGTGAAGGCCGGCACGGTGGACAAGGCCGACTGCACGCTCGACCTCTCGGACGCCGACTGGCTCGACATGGTGAGCGGCAAAGCCGACCCGATGAAGCTGTTCCAGGGCGGCAAGCTGAAGATCAGCGGCAACGTGATGGCGTCGCAGAAGCTCGACTTCCTCAAGAAGATCGATCGCAAGGAGTTCGAGGCGGCGCTCGGCTCGGCGCCCGCAGCTTCGGCGCCTGCTCCGACGGCGGCTCCTGCGGCTGGCGCAAAGGCCCCCATCATCATCGCGGCGCTGAAAGACCGGCTCACGAAGAACCCGGCGCTCGCGAAAGAGGTCGGCGCGGTCATCACCTTCAAGGTGAAGGACGGGCCCTCGTTCACCGCTGACCTCTCCTCGGCCACGCCTGCCATCAAGGACGGCGCCGATGCGAAGGCGAACACCACCATCACGCTCAGCGACGACGCGCTCGCCGAGTTCGCGAAGACCGGCGCGGCGCAGACGCTCTACCAACACGGAGACGTGCGCATCGACGGCTCGGTCAAACCGGTACACCGTCTCGGCTTCTTCAAGCAGCTCGTCTGAAGTTCACCACTCTCGAAAGGCACACATCATGGGTCGCAAGGTCAATGTCATCGGCGTGGGAATGGTGAAGTTCCAGAAGCCCGGCGCCTCCGACGGCTACGAGGTGATGGCGAGCGGAGCCATCAAAGAGGCGATGAAGGACGCGGGCGTC
>JAEUJR010000744.1 GCA_016793585.1 Archangium sp. | reverse complement strand
GTTGTCCATGCACAGCGAGATGGCGGTGGAGTCCATCACGTTGAGGTTCTTCTGCAGCACGTCCATGTACGTGAGCGTGCGGTAGCGCTTCGCGGTCGGCACCTTCTTCGGGTCGGCCTCGTAGATGCCGTCGACCTTGGTGGCCTTGAGAATGACGTCGGCGTTGATCTCCATCGCGCGCAGCGAGGCGGCCGTGTCGGTCGTGAAGTACGGGTTGCCGGTGCCGGCAGCGAAGATGACGACGCGCTCCTTCTCGAGGTGGCGCACGGCGCGGCGGCGAATGTACGGCTCGGCGATCTGCTCCATCTTGATGGCCGAGAGCACACGCGTCTGGCCACCGAGCTGCTCGAGCGCGTCTTGCATCGCGAGGCTGTTGATGCAGGTGGCGAGCATGCCCATGTAGTCGGCGCTCGCGCGGTCCATGCCTCGGGTCGCGCCCTGCACGCCGCGGAAGATGTTGCCGCCACCGATGACGAGCGCGACCTGCACGCCAGCCTTCTGCAGGTTCAGCACCTGCTGGGCGATGCCGGTGAGCACGCCGGGGTTGATGCCGTACTTGTCGTCACCCATCAGCGCTTCGCCTGACAGCTTCAGCAGAATGCGCTTGTACCCGCCGTTGCTCTTCTTGGAGGCGCTCATGGCGGAGACGGGCTTGTAGCCTTGCCCCGCACGCTTGGGGAGCGAGAAACGCGCCCCGCAGGCGGCTTCTCCGTCGATTGTGCGAGCCCGAGGTCAGCGACGAGGCGTTCGAGCCCTTCGATGACGGCCACGACGCGCGGCACCTGCCTCAGCGCCTGATGCGTGACGACCAGGAACGGCGAGTTCGGCACGGTGGGAAACGGCGCGGGCACGGCGACGAGGCCACGCAGCTTCGCCTGCGCGCTGGTGGTGACGATGGCGCCGACGCCGGCCTGCGCGGCCGCGCACATGGTGAGGAACTCGTTGGTCACCATCACGCGCGGGCACGGCAGCATCGAGAGCGCCTGATGAAGTGACGGCACCTCTTCCGACCAGTCGATGAGCGGCACCTGCTCGAGGCGGGCCTTCGTCGGCAGCCTCCGAACCAGGGAGGGTGCGGCGTAGAGGCCGACGGGCACGTCACACAGCTTCTTGACGAGCAGCGGCCCCGCCGCCGGCATGGTCGAACGAATGGCCACGTCGGCTTCGTGCGAGGCGAGGTCTCTGACGCGTACGTCGGCGAGCACCTCGACGACGAGCTTCGGGTACTTCACGCGCAGCCGCTGGAGCATCGGCGGCAGGAAGTCGACCGCCACGCCAGGTGGGCACGTGAGGCGAACACGCCCTTCGGGAGCCGACTCGAGCCCCGCGAGCGCCGCCGCCGCGTCTCGCATCGACGCGCCCATCGCCTCGGCCCACGGCCTCAGCTGCAACGCCGCGTGGGTTGGCGTCAGCCCGCCGCGGCTGCGGTCGAACAGCACGTGCCCGACCTCGTCTTCGAGCGCAGCGATGCGCCGCGACATCGTCGCCTGCCCCACGCCGAGCGC
This sequence comes from Archangium sp., assembly GCA_016793585.1. The sequence goes on along the minus strand of JAEUJR010000744.1, from coordinate 3,845 downwards.
CTTCGCCGCATCGGTGAAGCTCTCGTGCTCGAGCGCCGCCAGGAACAGCCTGACGTCGTCCCACGATGCATTCGAAAATGGATGGCTTGTCTTCATTCATGACCCTCAATCGTCGTTTCTGAATGCGTACAAAGAGTCCATGACCAACGCAACGCACCGACTCGTCCCCGCCGTCGTTTTCCTCCTCCTCTCGGCCTGCGCCTTCACGACACACCCGACGAAGACCGAGCGCGTCACCACGCCCCGCACGCCCCCGACCTGGGCCGACGCGCTGTCGGGTTCGACCCAGCTCGAGTGGGAGCCCGTGCTCTCGGCGAAGTGGAAGGTCGAGCGGAAGGGCCTCATCAACCTCGAGCGCCCCGAAGCGAAGGACCTGCCGAAAGACGAGATGGACATCGTCTTGCCGGTACACGTGCTCCGTCACCCGACGCGCGGCACGTTCATCATCGACACCGGCGTCTCACAGGGGCTGAAGGACGGCACCGGTGGCGGCATCGGGTGGCCGGTGAGCTCGTTCCTCGGCGCGATGAAGCCCGAGGAGTCGCTGGCGAGCATTCTGAAGCGGCAGCCGGCTCCGCTCGCGGGCGTGTTCTTCACGCACCTGCACCTCGATCACGTGCTCGGCCTGCCTGACGTGCCCGCCGGAACGCCGCTCTACACGGGCCCGGGCGAGACGACGCCGACGTCGTTTCAGAACGCGTTCCTGCGTGGCACCTACGCGAACCTGTTCAACGGCCAGCAAGCGACGACCGAGCTCGACGTCTCTCAGGGCGTGGCCATCGGTGGCGTGAAGAAGGCCATCGACTTCTTCGGTGACGGCTCGTTGTGGGTCATCGCGTCGCCGGGCCACACGCCGGGCAGCCTCGCGTACGTGGCCAACACGTCGAAGGGCTTCGTGCTGTTCGCGGGCGACACCTGCCACACGCGCTGGGGCTGGGAGCACCAGGTGGAGCCGGGCGAGTTCACCGGAGACCACGCGCAGAACGTCGACTCGCTCGCTCAGCTCGCGTCGATCGCGAAAGAGCTTTCGGCCATCACCGTCATGACGGGCCACGAGTGGGAGCCCGCCGGCCAGGTCGTCGCGAAGTGATCAGCGGCTGGGAGAGGCGCGCGGGCACTTCGCCATCGCGTCGGTCAGCGCTCGCTCGAAGTCGGCCTCGCTGTCGTACGACTCGTCCATCACGGGCGAGACGAAGCGCGAAGGGTCGGAGCTGATCAACACCCCATCGTGCGCCATGACCCAGGAGTCATCGAGCTTCACGGCGAAGAGCCACCCGACCCGGCCATCTCCGATGCCCGTGGTCTGGAGCGTCGCCAGGCGCCCATTGCGAACGGGAGCACCGACCAGCATCGAGTGGCGGCCCGGCGGCAACGCTCCTCGCAGATCACGCTCGAGCTCGACGACGAGCGGCGTCTCCCAGACGTACGACTGGGGCCAGGCGGAGAAGAGCATCTTCCGCGCGGGGCCTGCCGAGACCACGGTGCCTCTCGCCAGCACGTCATACGACGCAGCGAAGTCGCACGCCGTAGGCTTCTGGAATCGGTCGCCCTCCACCGCCCAGGTGCCACCACCGCAGGCGGGGAGGAGGAGCAGCACGAGCAGTCGGTGCGTCATGGGAAGAACCTACTCCCGCGGCGCTACGGCAGGCGAACGCGCCTGGTGCACGAGAGCGCGGCACCGTCATCGCTCTGCCCTGCTTCGATGCCACCGAGCACGTCGGCCTCGCACGACAGGCTCAGCACGCCCTGCCCCGCGAGCATCGAGCACCAGGCCGCGGCGAACGGTTGGAAGGCCGCCGTCGGCTTCCGTTGCGGCGGCGGCGCGGGCGAGACGAGCTTCTTCGAGAGAAACTCGCTCACCTGCTTCACGCGAACCTCGTGAAACGCCATGCCGCACTCGGGCTGCTCGGTGAACGAGCACGTCACGCAGCACGCCTCGTAGTACTTCGCCCAGCGCCCGCAGTAGCTCGCCACCGCGACGTTGAAGAGCCGCTGCACCTCCATGCCCTGCTTGAAGGCCTCGGGGCTCGACGACTTCAACGGCAGCAGCAGCTCGTCGACCTTCGCGTTCATCACGCGTCTCGTGCACTGCTCGGCTTCGGCTGACACGCCGCGAATGAAGGCCGTCGGGTACGTGTCTTTCGCCGGGCCGTACGCGAGCCTGCACGCTTCGATGGTGCGGGCGCGTTTGAGCGACGCGCTCACCTCGTCGGGGTCTGGCTGTGCGACGACGAGGGCGATGACGACCGAGATCATTGCGAGGCTCCCAGAACGACGCAGGGCCCCGTGATTTCTCACGGAGCCCCGGTCTGTCACTCATTCAGGCGAACGACTCAGGCCTGGCCGATCGTCTTGGCGACCTCGGCAGCGAGATCTTCCTTCTTCTTCTCGATGCCCTCGCCGACCTCGAACCGCACCACGCGGCCCAGCGTCAGCGTGGCGCCGACGGCCTTGCCGGTCTCGGCCACGAGCTCCTTCACGCGCTTCTTGTCTTCCTTGATCGAGAACTGATCGACCAGGCAGACGTTCTCGAAGAACTTGCCGAGCTTGCCTTCGATGATCATCGGCCAGCGATCTTCCGGGGGCGGCTTCTTGTTCGGGTTGCGAATCTCACCGGGCGCGGGCGGCGGCGGGTTGCGAATCTCTTCGCGGTAGATCTCGCGCTCCTTCTCGAGCACGTCGGCCGGCACCTGCTCGCGGCTGACGTACTTCGGGTTCATCGCGGCCACCTGCATGGCGAGCTCCTTCGCGAGCGTCGCGACTTCGGCCTTGTCGCTGCCGAGCACCTCGACCATGGCGGCGATGCGGCCGTTGGCGTGGAGGTACGTGCCGAGGCTGCCGCCTTCGACGGCGTAGCGCTCGAAGCGGCGCACCGAGATGTTCTCGCCGATGGTGGCGATCTGCTCGGTGAGGGCGTCTTTCACCTTCTTGCCATCGGTCCACGCCTGCTCGAGCAGGTTCTCGAGCGAGGTCGGCGCGTGACGCGCGACGTGCGCGACGAGGCCGTTGAGCAGCTTCACGAAGGCGTCGTTGCGCGCGACGAAGTCGGTCTCGCTGTTGAGCTCGACGATGACGCCGAGCTTGCCGCCGTTGCTGACGTCGAGGCCCACGAGGCCTTCGGCGGCCACGCGTGCACCCTTGCTGGCGGCCTTCGAGATGCCCTTCTTGCGGAGCCACTCTTCGGCCTTCGTGAAGTCGCCCGCCGTCTCGGTGAGCGCCTTCTTGCAGTCCATCATGCCCGCGCCGGTCTTCTCGCGGAGCTCTCTCACCATCTGTGCGCTGATCTCAGCCATGTTCGTTCGTTCCTCGAAAGAAGTGGGGAGCGGCAATCACTCGGCGGCGGGCGCGGCGGGAGCGGCAGCCTCGCCACCCTCGGCCGGAGCAGCCTCGTCGGCGCTGGCCGGGCCACCCTTCATCTCGACCACGGGGCCACGGCCTTCACGGCGCGGGGCACGGCGGCGCGAGTCGCCACGGTCGTCGTCACGGCGGCCACCACCCTCGGAGCGGCGGCGGCTCTCTTCGGCGTCACGCTCGGCGGCGCCCGACGCACGGTAGCGCGCGGCACCCTCGACGCAGGCGTCGGCGATCTTGCCCGTGAAGAGCTTGATGGAGCGGATCGCGTCGTCGTTTCCGGGGATGACGTAGTCGATGCCTTCGGGATCGCAGTTGGTGTCGACGAGGCCGAGCACGGGAATGCCGAGACGGTTGGCCTCGTGCACCGCGATGGCTTCCTTCTTCGGGTCGATCACGAAGATGGCGCCGGGCAGGCGGGCGAGCTGCTTCACGCCGCCGAGGTTCTTCTCGAGCTTCTCGCGCTCACGCTCGAGGCCCGCGACTTCCTTCTT
>JAEUJR010000594.1 GCA_016793585.1 Archangium sp. | reverse complement strand
GCAGTCCCGCCAGCAGTCGCAGTTCCGCCAGCAGTCGCAGTCCCGCCAGCAGTCGCAGTCCCGCCAGCAGTCGCAGTCCCGCCAGCAGTCGCAGTCCCGCCAGCAGTCGCAGTTCCGCCAGCAGTCGCAGTTCCGCCAGCAGTCGCAGCACCCCCTCCACCACCGTCAGGCCCCGGATCGCCGGGAGGACACGCACTGACGAGAAGCACCGCGAGCAACCCGACGAATCCGCGCATACAGAGAGTTCTACTGCCCGCGCGCGAACTTCGCCTCCACCGCGCCACGCGTCAGCGGACCGAAGTGCCCGACGAACCACGTCGACACCTCAGGCCACTCGGCGAGCAGGCCCTGCACGTCACGCACGTTGTCCTCGAGATCGCACATGTAGAAGTGCACCTCCGCGTCGCTCCCGAACACGCTCCCCCGGAGCAGGTCGCCCACGAACAGGCTCTGACCGGCCTTCACCACCAGCGACCCGGGCGTATGGCCCGCGACTGGCATCACCTCGGCATCGACGCCTGTTCGCGCGAGCAACGAGAGCCGCTCCGTCACCAGCACGTCGGCGTTCACTCCCTCGTGGTGCTCTGCCTGATCAGCCGCCAGCCGCGCGCGCGCATCACCATTCGTCGGGCAGAGCGGAACCTCGTTCTTTCCTTCGCTCAACATCTGCGCGTCGCCGGCTCCCGCGATGACGACGGCACCCTGCTCCTGAAAGTGCTTCGCGCCGCCAGCGTGGTCGGGGTGCCCGTGCGTCAGCACCACTGCCACGACCTGCTTCGCATCGAGCCCGCTCTCCTTCAGGCCCCGCTCGAGCGCTGCGGTGTTCCGCTCGAAGCCCGAGTCGACCAGCACGATCTGCCCTTCAGGCCCGATCAACGCGTGCGCGTTCGTGTACTCGTACTGAAGCGTGACGACCCGCACACCTCCCACCGTGCGACTCGCCGTCTCGGGGAAACAACCGCTCGACATCACCGCCATCACCACGATCAGGGGTCTCATGTTGCCGTTGGTAACATATGATGTTTCCGTTGGCAACATGGGCGCCGGCAGATAGGGTCGTCGGCATGCGACCGGCTGATGAACGGGTGCGGCTCAAGAAGGAGGGAGGCCGGTACCACCACGGCAACCTCAAAGACGCCCTGGTGCTGGCCGCTGAGCGCTCCATCGCGAAGTCGGGCAGCATCGACCTGCCGCTGCGCGACGTGGCGAAGCTCGCCGGGGTCTCGCACGCCGCTGCGTACCGGCACTTCGCCTCGAAGACTGCGCTCCTCGCCGAGGTCGCGGTGCGAGGGTTTTCAGCGCTGAAAGGGAAGCTGGCCGAGGCCGTCGCCAAGACGAGCGGCCCCGAAGCCCGGCTGATCGAAGTCGGCGTCGCCTACGTCACCTTCGCGCTCGAGTCGGCCGGCGCGTTTCGCGTGATGTTCGATTCTGCGCTCAAACCGTTCACGCAGTTTCCGGGGCTGTCCGAGGCGGCCTTCGAAGCGCTCGAGGTGCTGCGCGACGTGGTGCGCGAGGCGGCCGAAGCCGGAGCCGTTCGCAACGACGAGCTGAACGCCTCGGTGATGTCGGCGTGGGCCCTCATTCATGGGCAGGCGACGTTGTTGCTCGACGATCAGCTGCTGGGTCCGTTCGAGCTTGGCGCCGACGAGGCCGCGAGCTCGGCTCGCACCGTGATGCGCCGGCTCGTCGACGGGCTTCGCCCCCGCTGAGCCATGGCGTGAACCGTGGGCGCTGCTACAAGCGTTCGCGACATGCGCCTCTTCGCCATCGGTGACACGCACCTGCCTTCGACGCGGAAGAAGGACATGGACCGCTTCGGCTGGGTGAATCACCCCGAGCCGCTGCGCCAGGCGTGGGACGAGCTGGTGAAGCCCGACGACGTCGTCATCGTCGCCGGTGACATCTCGTGGGCGACGCGCACCACCGAGGTGCTCGACGATCTTGCGTGGCTCGACGCGCGGCCGGGCCAGAAGGTGCTGCTGCGCGGCAACCACGACTTCTGGTGGGGTGACAGCAGCGCCAAGCTCAAGAAGCTCTTCGAGCCGTACAAGAGCTTCATCGGCTTCATCCAGAATGGAGCGGTCGAAGTCGGCCCGTTCATCATCGCGGGCTCGCGGCTGTGGACGGCGCCCGAAGCCCCTCCGATGCCCGGCGGCGAGATGGGCGACGAGGTGCAGAAGCCCGACTACATCGAGCGCGAGTCGAACCGGCTCTCGCTCTCGATCAAGGACGCGCAGACGAAGGAGTCGAAGCGCTCGTCACCCGCGATTCGCATCTGCGCGGTGCACTTTCCGCCGCTGTATTCGAACGGCATCGAGACCGCCTTCTCGAAGGTGCTCGAGGCGTGGCAGCCGGCCATCTGCGTGTACGGCCACCTGCACGGCACCGGCATCGGCGTCGGGTTTCAGGGGCCGCACGCGGGCGTGAAGTACGTGCTCGCGAGCTGCGACGCGGCGGGCTTCAAGCCCGTGCTGCTCCACGAGGGGTGAGCCGTGCCCGTTCGTCTTCCGCAGCCGCTCGTCTTCTCGCCTGACCAGCTCTTCCGGGTCGCGACCGACGATGGCAGCGCGGTGGCGCTCGGGCGGTACCACCCGAGAGGAGACTCCCGCTTCGTCGAGCCCGTCATTCTCGGCCATAGCCTCGCGACCAACCGGTTCAACCTCGACTTCGACGAGCGCTATTCGTTGGCCCGCTATCTCGCGCGGCGCGGCTTCGAGACGTGGGTGCTCGAGCTGCGTGGCCACGGGCTCGGCGGGAGCGGCGACGACAGCACGTTCGATCTCGAGGCCACGCACGACGTGACGGCGGCGCTGCGGGCGGTGCTCTCGACGGGCCCGACGCGCGCGTTCTTCGCCGGGCACTCCCGCGGTGGGCTGTTGCCGTTCGCGCATCTGGCTCGGTTGCCGCAGGCTCCGTTCAAGGCGCTCGTCGCGCTGGGCAGCCCCTTCACCTTCGAGCACCAGCCCGGCGTGCAGCGCTTCGTCGAGCTCGTGCAGCCGCTGTTGCGCTTCAAGGTGGCGCCGCTGGCGATGATGGCGCGCGCCGCGATTCCCATCGGCCTGCCGCCCGAGCCCATCGGCAAGTACCTGCTCAACCGCGACAACGTCGACGACGGCGTGATTCGTCAGGCGTTGCGCTCGGTGGTGGCCGACGTGCCGCACGGCGTGCTGCAGCAGTTCGTGCGGTGGGTCTCGACGGGCCGCTTCGATGGAGAAGATGGCTTCGACTACCTCGCCCACCTCGACGCGGTGAAGGTGCCGGTGCTGCTCGTCGCCGGCGTGCGTGATTTCCTGGCGCCCCCGCAGTCAGCACACCTCGCCGCGAAGCACCTCGGTGGACCGGTGACCGAGCTGACGGTGAGCCTGATGAGCGGCTTCACCTACGACGCGGGCCACGGCGATCTCGTGCTGGGCCGGCGCGCGCCTGACGAGCTGTTTCCCCGCGTCGCCGAGTTCCTCAAGGCCCACGCGACGCGCGCGCACTGACGCGGGTGTCGCCGGGTGTGGTGAAGCCTGCGCAACCGGGAAAACTCGCTGGTGAGATCCAATTCCGGCCGAGCCGGTACTTGCGCGCATGACCTCTCGGTTTGCGTGGTTGGCCGTGGTGATGCTGGTGGGCTGTGGTGGTGCGGGTTCGGAGTCAGACGCAGGAGCCGGCGGCGGAAGTTCGGGCGCGGCAGGCGGCTCGCCCACGGCAGGCGGGGCTTCTTCTGCAGGCGGTACCGCGACAGCCGGAGGTGCGAGCGCTGGTGGAATGGCGAATGCCGGCGGGGCTGCGGCGGGTGGGGTGGGTGGTGGCGCACCGTCAGCCGGTGGTGACGCGGGAGGCGCTGCGACGGCGGGAGGAACCGCGACAGCTGGAGGAACGGCGACGGCTGGAGGAACGGCGACGGCTGGAGGAACGGCGACGGCGGGAGGAGCCGCGACGGCGGGAGGAGCCGCGACGGCGGGAGGCTCAGTGACGGCGGGAGGAACCGCGACGGCGGGAGGAGCCGCGACGGCGGGAGGAACGGCGACGGCGGGAGGAACGGCGACGGCTGGAGGCTCAGCGACGGCGGGAGGCGCTGCGACGGCTGGAGGCTCAGCGACGGCTGGTGGCTCAGCAGGCGGCGGTGCGCTCCTCGCGAACGGGAGCGTCTGCACGACCTCTCCGCAATGTCAGAGCGGCTCGTGCGTCGACGGCTTCTGCTGCAACGTCGCCTGCAACGGCAGCTGCGAGGCGTGCTCCAGCGCGAAGACGGGCGCTGCGAATGGTGTCTGTGCGCCGGTCTCGAGTGGCACCGACCCCGACAACGAGTGCATCGGCTCGCTCTGCATGACGGGGTTCTGCAACGGCGCCCGCGCGTGCCAGCCACACCCGAACGGAACGGTCTGTCGTGCCGCAGCGGGCACCTGTGACGTCGCCGAGACGTGCAACGCCGGTGTCTGTCCCTCCGACGCGTTCTCGCCTGCGACCACCGTCTGTCGTGCGAGCGCGGGGCTCTGCGACGTCGCCGAGACCTGCTCTGGAACGGGCGCGGCGTGCCCGGCTGACGGGCTGCGTCCTTCGACCTTCGTGTGCCGTGCGTCTGCAGGCAGCTGTGACGTCGCCGAGTCGTGTTCAGGAACGAGCGCCGCGTGCCCCGTCGATTCGTTCACCTCGTCGGGAACGGTGTGTCGCGCAGCTGCCGGAGCGTGCGACGTCGCAGAGTCGTGTTCGGGAATCAGCGCGACGTGCCCGGTCGATGCGCTCGCCTCTTCGGGAACGGTCTGTCGTGCGTCGGCCGGAGCCTGTGACGTGGCCGAGTCGTGCTCTGGCGCCAGCGCGGCCTGCCCTGCCGACACGCTCGCCGGTTCGACCCAGGTCTGTCGTCCTTCAGCGGGCCCCTGCGACGTCGCCGAGTCGTGTTCCGGAGCGAGCACCGCATGCCCGGCCGACGGGTTCAGCGCAGCCACCACCGTCTGCCGTGCGAGCGCGGGTGTCTGCGACACCGCCGAGACCTGCAGTGGAACGGCCGCAGCCTGCCCCGCCGACGCGAAGCAACCAGCCACCACCATCTGCCGTGCCGCCGTCGGACCGTGCGATCGCGCCGAGACCTGCACTGGCACCGCGAACGCCTGCCCGGCCGACACGCTGCAGAGCGCGGGCTTCGTCTGCCGTGCGAGCGCTGGCGCCTGCGACCTCGCCGAGACCTGCAGCGGGAGCGCGACCACCTGTCCCGCCGACGTGAAGCGCCCCAACACCTTCGTGTGCCGCGCGGCCGCCGGTGTCTGCGATCTCGCCGAGAGCTGCACCGGCTCCGCCGATGCCTGCCCGACCGACGCGTTCATCGGGCCCATGCTCACCTGCAGCGCGACCTACCGCTGCTCAGGCTCCGCCGCCTCGTGCCCGACGATGTGCACGACCTCGGCCCAGTGCGCGACCGGGGCGATCTGCTCGAACGGCGCCTGCACCGACGCCAAGACCGTCTTCGTCACGTCGACCACCACCACGGGCAACACAGGTGGCCTCACCGGAGCAGACGCCATCTGCCAGCAGCGCGCCATCGCGGGCGGTCTGTCAGGTACCTACAAGGCCTGGCTCTCGGGTGGCGGCGTTGCGGCGAAGAATCGCATCACGCAATCGACGATTCCCTACGCGTTGCCCAATGGAACGAAGGTGGCCGACAACTTCGCCGACCTCACCGACGGCACCCTCGACGCCGCCATCGCCGTCACCGAGCTTGGCACCACGATCTTCGCCTACGTCTACACGGGCACGACGGCGACCGGCGATGCCAGCTCGAACGATTGCCTCGGCTGGACGAGCACGGCCATCACCGGCGGCGGCTCCTACTTCATGCAGGGCTACACCAGCTTCGCCGACGGCTTGTGGACGAACTCCGGCTCGGTGAACGGCTGCGGCGTGGTGATGAACCACCTCTACTGCTTCGAGCAGTGAGTCACTTCTTGAGCGCCTCACCGAAGCCCTGCGGACGCCCACCATCGACCGCCGCTTCGTCGTGCAGCGCGAGCACGTCGACCTCGAGGTCGGTCAGAATGGATCCGTAGCGCTCGGCCCAGGCGACGGCCGCCTCCTTCGAGGGCACTTCGATGAGCGAGAAGCCGGCGATCAGCTCCTTCGACTCGGTGAACGGGCCGTCGAGCGCCATCACCCGTTTGCCGGCCTTGAACTGCAGGCGCGTGCCGAGCTTGCTGGGCTTGATGCCGTCGGTCGCCTGCAGCACGCCCGCCTTCACCATCTCTTCGAGCAGCGGGCCCATCAACGCCAGCTCGCGCTCGGTGGGCGGTGCGCCCGACTCGCTGGCCGCGTTCGCCATGAAGAGCGTGAGGTAGCGCTCGGGCGCGTTCGCCGGCTTCGGCATGAAGCCCAGGTCCCACGCCTCGGTGACGAGGCCGATCTCCATCTCACCGTCCTGAACGACCTCAGCGAAACGCTTCGTCCACCCAATCGCTTCGGCGCGGTTGGCCACCTTCAGCAACGCGAAGCCGGCGAGCAGGTTGTTCGTGCCCTTCACGTTCTCCTGCACTTCGCAGACGCCTTTGCGGGCGATGACGCGCGTGCGCGGCACCTTCGGCAACAGGCCAGCGCCGTTGGTGAAAACGCCCTGCTTGATGGCGTCTTGAATGAAGGCGCCCATCTCGACGATTTCACGCTGCTCGATGGCGCCGGTCTCGTAGCGGGGGCCGACTTTGTGGGTGACGAGGAATCGCATGTGGTGGCTCTCTGAAGTGTGAATGTCGGAGTGATTTCCGACCTTCACTCAGCACGTCGAACGGGCGCGCATGAAATCGACATCGCTCAAGTGGGCGACTTCATTCGGTCTGCGCGCGCGAGCAGCACCGATTTTTCCCGGCTTTTCTGCGCGAGCGCGGCGGCGCGGTGGAATGCAGCGCTGGCTTCGGCGTGGCGCCCGGCGCGCTCGAGCAGGTCGCCGCGAACGGCGGGGAGCAGGTGATAACTGGCCAGTGACGGCTCGTCGGCCAGGCCATCGAGAATCTCGAGCCCGGCGTCGGGGCCGAACAGCATCGCGTGCGCGACGGCGCGGTTGATCTCGACGACGGGCTGCGGCGCGATCGCCACCAGCACGTCGTAGAGGGCCGCGATTCGGCCCCAGTCGGTCGCGGCTCCAGTCGGGGCGGTGGCGTGACAGGCCGCGATCGAGGCCTGGAGCGCATAGAGGCCCAGGTCGCCGCCGAGCTCCTGCACGCGGGCCAGGCAAGCGACCCCGCGGGCGATGGCCACGTGATCCCACCTCGCGCGATCCTGCTCCATCAGCGGAACGGCCTCTCCACCGGGCCCGACGCGGCTGGCGAAACGAGACGACTGGAACTCCATGAGCGCGAGCAGCGCGTGCACCTCGGGTTCGTTCGGGTCGACGCGCGCGAGCAGCCGGCCGAGCCGCAAGGCGTCGTCACACAACGCGGGCCGAATCACGTCGTCGCCAGCGGTCGCCGAGTAGCCCTCGTTGAACACGAGGTAGATGACGCCCAGCACCGAGGCGAGGCGCTCGGCGAGGTCGTCGCCTTCGGGCAGCTCGAACGGCACCCGCGCGTCAGACAGCGTTCGTTTCGCGCGCACGAGGCGCTGGGCGATGGTGGGCTCTGGCACGAGGAACGCGCGGGCGATCTCGGCCGTCGTGAGGCCTCCGAGCAGCCGCAGCGTCAGCGCCACCTGCGACTCGGGCGAGAGCAGCGGGTGACACGAGATGAAGATGAGCCGCAGCAGGTCGTCACCGACGACGTCGTCGAGCTTCGCGTCGAGCTCGGGGGTGACGAACTGCTCGGCTTCGTGCGCGAGCGTCTCGTGTTTGCCGGCGACGACACTTCCACGACGGAGCAGATCGATCGCGCGGTGCTTCGCGGCGCCCATGAGCCAGGCCGCCGGGTTCTGGGGCACGCCGTCACGGGGCCACTGCTCGAGCGCCGCCACCAACGCGTCCTGCGCGAGCTCTTCGGCGATCGCCACGTCACGCACCAGCCGCGTCAGCGCAGCGATGAGCTTCGGCGCTTCGGTGCGCCAGAGGCCGTCGATGGTGCTCGCAGCGGTCACGCGCGGTGTTTTTCACCGTTCATCCCTGCACGCCACTCTCACCCGCCGAGAGCGGTGGTGGAGCGCGCGTGTCTCGGTTCTCACTGGCCCCGATTTCGCTGTGCGCTCCTTCGCGCGGGGGAATCGACCCCTGGCAATCCACGAAGGAGGACGTGCATGACGACACCAGCGACGCGCCTGACGGTCTTCAGCATTCGGGAAGGCAAGAACGGCAGCATCTGGGTGAGGGCAGGGCGGGCCACGATGAACGCAGACGGCACGCTGTTGCTCGAGCTCGACGTGCTGCCGATCGACGGGAAGCTCCACGTTCGCGAAACGACGGAGCGGCCTGGCGAGCGGGCGCTGACGCACTGAAGGGCACCGGCCGGTCCTCCTCGGGGTGGGGAGGGCTGGCTGGTCTTCGGCAACAGAGAAGGGCCGCGTGCCGAAGTCTGGGTTACCGTTTCCACGTGAGCTTCGGTGAGCGGGCGCGACGCGTGTTGCTGGGAGACGACGGTGGCCCGGGCGCGCTCGTCGGCACGGCGCTGCTGCTGGGCGTCGGCGTGGTGCTCACGTACACGGCCGTGCAGGACATTCGAGTGGCCGTGGCCTCGGCGCCGAAGCGCCTCGCGTGCACCGACTTCGTGGCGAACCCGACGCAGGCGAAGTGGGTGGTGCTCGAGGGCTGCCGCCTCGACCTGAACTATGCGACGTCGCGGCGGTGGAAGGGCTGGTTCAACCGCGCCGATGCGGGCAACACGTCGAGGTACCTCGAGCTGTTCATTCCGGTCTCCCCGCTGGGAACGAAGCAGCCCGAGACGCCGACGGTCGTGCTCGCGACGACGGACTCGACGCTGTTGCAGCTGGTCGAGGCGCTCGACCGAATTCCGCCGGAGCAGATCGACGCCTTCGTCGACGCGAAGGCCGTCGAGCTCGAAGCGCTGCTCGCGCCGAAGGAGCTGCGGGGCTCGGTCGCGCCCATCACCTCGACGGGCAGCAAGCCCGCGCTCGCGCAGATGGCCGCCGAGAACGCGGTCGTCATCGAACAGGGGCGTGAGCCGAAACGCGCCGAGGCGCTGTGCACGCTGTTGATGGGGCTGGGCGTGATGCTGTTCGCGTTCTGGCCGGTGGCAAGGCGGTTTCAGCTCGAGCGCGAGCTGGCGTCGATGCCCCCCATGCCGTCACTGCTCGATGCGTCGTTCGACGAGCCGAAGACTCCGTCGGCCGACGCGCCGAAAGATCCACCGACGAGCGCGTGATCGTCTCGAGGGACGACGGTCGTCCACCGAGGGGGACCCCGACTTCGCCAGTCGAGGAACGCAGGCCAGTTGGCCCGGGCACGGCTCGTGGTGAGCGGCGGGCGCTCAACCCGAGGAGCCCCCATGTTCAGATCAGTCGTCGTGAGTGTCTCGTTGTGCGTCGTCGCCTGTGATGGAGGCGCGAGGACGTGCGATCAACAGTGCCCTGCGTCGTCGGCGTGCGACAGCGCGACCAACCTCTGCATTCTTCGAAGTGGCCGTGACG
>JAEUJR010000477.1 GCA_016793585.1 Archangium sp. | reverse complement strand
CGCCGCCGGTGGCGCGGGCGAGCGAGCCGGCGGTGCCGCGGGGAGTGCTGGCTGCGCCTGCCGTGGCGCGGCCCGTCGAGTCAGGCAGCGCACACCGCCGCTCATCGCCGGAGCCGGTCGCGACGCAGACCTGCTTGTCGGGGCAGTCTTCGTTGGTGCTGCAGGGGGCACCGGGCTCGAACGAGACGACGCACCCGGTCGCCAGCAGGCAGCCGAGGGCAAGACGCAGAGAAGTCTTCATGGAGCGCCGAATCAGAGCGCGAAAGCGGGTGGAAATCGAGCGCCCACGGTTGGGCTGATCACACCCGCTAGTGTGCGATGACCTTCACGGTTTGCCCGATGAGATTGAGCATGCCGCGCAAGGTGTCGTAGTCGGGGTGTTTGAGCCGCATCCACGCGTTGGCCATGTAGCCGGCCTCGACGGGCTGGGTGGGCGTGCCGGGAGGCGGCAGGTACTCGTCGATGAACCACTTGCCGAAGCGCTGGTGCACCTCGTCGACGCCCTGGTAGCCGGCGATGCGCCCATCTTGCGTGGGGCGCAGCGCGATGATGCCGGCCGAGTATTGCCGTGAGAGGTGCTGGGCCTTCTTGGCGTGCACCACCGCCATCGCCCACTCGATGTAGATGTCGAAGCCGTTGCCCGCTGCGTACAGGTCCCACGCGCGCACGCCGGGTGGGCGGCAGCCAATCTCACTGAACTTGAGGCCCTTTGGCCCGGCGAACCACTCCATGTGCGTGGCCGTCGTCTCGAGGCCGAGCGCGGTGATGACCTTCTGGCCCATCTCGCGCAGCTCGCCGTACGCGGGGGCGGTGTCGATGCGGTTGGTGACGATGAACTGCGGGCTGATCCACCGGTGGCGCATCGCATCGAGCACGTTGGGGTAGTAGTGCGTGACGAAGTCGTGCACCACGCGGCCGCCGATGGTGATGGTGTCGTAGAAGCCTTCGTGGCCCTCGATGAACTCTTCGACAGCGACGCTGCGGCCCTGGGGCACGCCGAAGCGGGCCAGCGCGCGGTCGAGCTCGGGGCCGTTGTCGACGCGCTCGGTGCCCGACGCGCCGGCGGCATCACGCGGCTTCACGATGAGCGGGAAGCCCACGCGCGCCGCGAACTGCTTGATGTCGTCGGGGCTGCTCGAGCCGATGGACTGTGCGCACGCGACGCCCGCCTGGCGCAGCGCCTCTTTCATGGCCGGCTTGTCGCGGCAGAGGAAGGTCGAGCGCACGCTGGTGCCGGGAATACCGCAGCGCTCCCGCACCTTCGCCGCGCTCATGACGTGCGCCTCGACGACGGCCTCGAGCCGGTCGACCTTCACCTTCGACTGAATGAAGCGCACGGCGCGCTCGAGCTGGCTCTCGTCGGTGACGTTGCCAATCTGCTCGTAGTGGGTGAGCCACTGGCGCAGGCCATCGTCGAGGGCCTCTTTGGGGCGCTCTCCGATGCCGTACACCCGCGCGCCGACCGCATGCAGGGCGCGCACGAACTCACGTTGATTGGCCGGGAAACAGGGCTCGACGAAGATGACATCGACGGGCATGCCGCCGAGCGTAGTTCAGGCCTTCGGTTTCCCCGCCCGAAATCCCCTCAGTCAGTCGATGGGGAGGCACCCGGCGAAGAGTTCTCCACAACGCCCGTAGCCACCATCGAGCGGACCGGCGCAGCAGCCCGAGCAGCAGTCCGTGCTCGTTCGGCAGTAGTTGCCGCTCTGAACGCCGCAGGCGGAGTTGCTGGTCGCGCTGCAGCAGAGCAGGGGAAAGCAGCCCCCAGCACACCCTTCACAGCGGCCGAGGACGCAGTTCACGTTCGCGCAGCATGGCTGGGTCGCGCTGCACGGTTGCAGCCGGCCCGAGCACACCGGCGCCCCGCCTCCTGTCCCACCGCCGCTGCTGCCTCCGCCGTTTGCGGTGCCACCAGCAGCCGCTCCTCCTGACGTTGCGCTTCCGCCTGACGTTGCGCTCCCACCTGACGCTGCGCTCCCGCCTGACGTTGCGCTCCCGCCTGACGTTGCGCTTCCGCCTGACGTTGCGCTTCCGCCTGACGTCGCACTTCCGCCTGACGTTGCGCTCCCGCCTGACGTCGCACTTCCGCCTGACGTCGCGCTTCCGCCTGACGCTGCGCTCCCGCCTGACGTCGCGCTTCCTCCTGACGTCGCGCTTCCGCCACCCATGCCGCCATCGAGCCAGGGGCACACGCCGGCACAGATCTCGTCGTAGCGCGCGTCGAAGCGGCCGCAGTCGCAACCCGGCCCCATGACGGTCGCTGCAGCGATGACGAGGAGGATCCGGTTCACGAAATCACCCTGGCTCGACAGAAGCTGATCAGCGTGGGCGCTTCGCAGGCCGCCGAATCGACCTGCTCCGACGTCAGAGCGCCGACCAGTCGTTCTCCGCCTCGAGGATGGGGTCGACGACGGCCATGAGCGCGAAGCGCGTGCGCTCCTGTTCGAGGTGCGCGAGCTCGATGGCGCGCCAGGCTCGCGTCGCTTCGTCGAAGGCCTCGGTGGCCACACGCTGCAGGTCGTCGACCTCGGCTCCACCGCGACCATCGAACGACACTCGACCCTGACGGCCATCGAAGACGACACCATCGAGCGCGCTCGCCAGCCGCACCGCGACCGAGTGACCCACCATCGTCGCCGGAGCCACGCTCAACACCACCTTCGTCTCGAAGCCGGCCTCGACCTCGCTGCCGTGAATGAGCTCGTGCACCTCGATGCCTTCGATGGAGCCGAGCTTCAA
Source organism: Archangium sp. (assembly GCA_016793585.1). The sequence goes on along the minus strand of JAEUJR010000477.1, from coordinate 2,132 downwards.
AGCCAGGGGGCGGTCGTGGGCGACGGGAAGGTCGCGGCCACAGAGCACCAGGAGTTCGTGGTTCATGCCGCCCTGATGCGGGCAGGCCGTTCGAGCGTGCACGACGGCTGGAAGTGCCCGACCTTCTTCGAAAATCTACTCCTCAGCCGCTCCTCAGGCTCGCTCCCGGCTTCGTCTCACGGCTTTCTCGAATGCGGGCACGGCTGTGTAGCGCTCACCGTCGAAGTCGAGCGCAAGCTCGGTCGGTTTGGCGAAGGCGACGAGTGCCTTGAGCGCCGTGAAGTAGCGATCGAGGTCGTCGGCCGGCAGCTCGAACTTCGACCAGGTTCGCTTCGACAGCTGAACCTGTGACGGTCCCGCCTGGTGACCGAGGGTGATGTCGCCGGCCTTCTTGTTGCGCGACCAGGTGAGGAGTCGTTCGACGGGGTCGTCACCGAGCGGGCGCTCCGTCATGCCGACGTTGAACTGGTCGAGCGTGGCGCCAAAGCCCTCGGTGACGAGCTGCCACACACGCGCGACCTTCTTCTCGTCGAAGAGCGGCTTCGACTGGAAGTGCACGATGAGGTGCGGACGCTCGTCGCGTTCGTTGGTGTCGATCTGGACGGCCTTCAGCTTCGGAAACAGCTCGTCGAACCGGGCCGCCGTCGTCGCGTCGACCACGAGAGCGGTCGAGCTCGGGCCATGCTGGGTCACCGCTTTCGTGCAGCCCTTTGCGTGTTCGACGATGGCTTCGATCGCGAAGGCCGAGTCGGTGAGGAACTCGACGGTGGTGAACTTCGGCGCTCCCAGGGCTCGGGAGAAGCGCACGAGCGGCGTCTCGTACTCGTACAGCACGACCTCGACGAGCGGCGAGCGCTCGAGCGTGGCCCACGAATCGACGGGCGCGCGCGCATCGACCCCGAGCAGGTGCAGGCGCTCGAGTCGCGGCAGGAGCTTCTCGAAGCGCGCCAGGTCGGCCGAGAAGAGCTGGAGCGACTTCAACGTCGGCATCGTCTCCTTCAACCGCTCCGCGCCTTCAGGCTGGCGTTGCAGCCGCAGCTCGGTGAGCGGTGGTGACGCGGTCAGCAGCTCGGGCAGGAACTTGTCCATCACGTACAGCGAGCGCACCGAGGCGAAGTTCGGGTGGCGCAGCGCCTCTGCAGGCGTGACGTCGATCCAATACGGCCACGAGGTGATGGTCTCGATGGTGCGCCACTCGGGCCGGTCCATCAGCGCCCGAAACGCGTCGCGCTGTTGGTGGTTCGGCTCGTCGAGGTACGCGGTGCTGGGAAAGCCGAGCGTGAACTCGGGCGGCTTCTTGAACCAATCGGAGACGGGCCCGAGCCACGTCTTCCAATGCTTCTTGATCAGCGAGCGAATGCGCGCTTCCGACTTCAGCGTCGGCGGGTTCGACTGCAGGCTGATCAGCTCGCCGCGGGGATCCGAGTGTTCGAGCAGCCAGTCGCCGTACACCGCGCGCGCGGAGAGGTCTGACGGGTTTGCGTACACCGCCGCGAGCAGCGCTTCGCCACTCTTGCCCTTCTGCTTCTCGCCAGCCGAGGTGGCGGCGAATGGGGCCTCGAGCGCGGTGATCAGCTCGTCATCGGCTTTCGAGAGCGGCTTCACCTTCACCGCCTTCAGCGCCTTCACCACGGCCTCTTCCATCGGCCGCATGTCGCGCGCGTAGTACTCGCTCTTCGCGCGTTGCAGTTGCTGCTCGAGCAACGGCAGTTGCCGCACGTCGCCCAACGTCGCGAGCCGGCGGAAGAGCGGCCTCCAGTACGTCTTCGAGGTCCACGTGTCGTAGCGGGTGGCGTCGACCTGCTTCGCGAAGTGCGCCGCGACGCGCGGGTCGTCAGGCAGCTTCAGCACGGCCTCGAGCAACGGGAGCGCCGGCTGCCACGTGCCCGGCCATTCGGTAGCGAGCACCTGGCCCAGCGCGACCGCGTTCTTCGTCTTGCAGAGCGCGAAGCACTGCTTCGTGCGCTCGGGCATCGACGCGCCCTTCACCTTGCCGGCGGCCTTCACCACCGGCTCCGAGACGCGGTCGATGAGGTCGGCGAGCCTCGGTTGACGGTTCGCGCGCCACGCGAGCAGCAGGGCGTCGAGTCTGGCTTCGTCGGTCTTCGCAGCGAGCGCGCGGCGGAGCGCAG
>JAEUJR010000471.1 GCA_016793585.1 Archangium sp. | reverse complement strand
CTCGCCCTTCTTCGCCATGCCGACGGCCGCGAAGATGGGGTTGGGGTGGGCCCACATGAAGCCCAGGGTGCCGCCCTTGCGGAAGCCGAACTTGTCGTCGGGCATCAGGTAGAAGTCCTGCATCGAGCGGTTGACGAACGGAGCGACCGCCTCGAGCCACGGGTGGGTGGCTTTCTGCTTCGCGATGCGGAACGTGGCCTTCGACTGCCCGAAGCTCGAGAAGAGCAGGTTCTTGCCGACGAGGCCGTTGTTGTTGGCGACCCCTTTGGGAAAACGCGACGACTGCGAGTTGAGCAGCAGGCGCGCCGACTCGACGGCGGTGGCCGAGACGACCACGACCTTCGCGGGCTGCTCCTGCCGAACACCGTCGGCGTCGAGGTAGACGACGCTCTTCGCGACGCCCGTCTTCTGATCGACCGTCACCTCGACGGCCATGCAGCGCGGGCGAAGCTCGACGTTCCCGGTGGCGAGGGCCTGCGGAAGAATGGCGGCGAGCGTCGAGCTCTTCGCGTCGGTCTCACAGCCGAAGCTGCCGCAGAGCGCGCAGTACACGCAGGCGCCGCGGCCCTTGTACTCGGCGCTCGCGATGCCACGCGCGGTGGGAATCGAGTGGTAGCCGAGCGACTTGCAGACCTTGTCGATCTCGAGCGAAACGGGGTGCTCCCCGAGCGGCGGCAGGGGGTAGTTCTTCTTGCGCGGCTCGAGGAATGGGTGCGGCACGGCGTTGCCCGACACGCCCAGCTCTTCTTCGGCGCGATCGTAGAAGGGCGCGAGCTCGTCGTAGGTGATGGGCCAGTCGGCGATGTTGCTGCCCTTGATGGCGCCTATCTCGCTCTTCAGCCGGAAGTCGATGGGTTTGAGCCGGTAGAAGTAGCCGCTCATGTGAACGGTGCCGCCGCCGACGCAGTTCGCCGTCCACGCTTCGTTGGTGCGGGAGTACGGCTTGTCGGGCCCGGCCCGCCAGAGGTGAGGCTCGTCCCACGGGAGCGGCATGAAGAAGTTGCGCCGCGAGTTGAGGATCTCGTCGTGAACGAAGTCCTCCTTCTTGTACCAGGGGCCCTTCTCGAGCACGACGACCTTGAAGCCCGCGCGCCCGAGCTCGAGCGCCATCGGCGCGCCACCTGCGCCACTGCCGACGATCACCACGTCAACCGCGTCTTTGGCCACGATCAGCACCCCTTCCCGCCGCCGCACCGCAGCTGCTGCAACGCCTTCATGCCGTCGTACCCCTTGCCCGGGTCGGCCTTCGTGTGATCGACCATCGTGAAGCCGAGCGTCTTCCACCCGACCTGATCTCGATTGCCGCCGTAGCTCGGGTCGCCGAGGTAGCCCTCGAGCGAGAGGACGACGAGCATCTCGTACCAGCGCGCCTCGCCCGAGGTCTCGGGGCTGTTCTTGAAGATGGTGAGCACCTCGTCTTGCTGCTCGGGCGTCGCCTTGGCGAAGCCGACCTTGAACATGCGCTCGCAGCGGCGATCGAGCGCGGCCAGCCCGGGCACGAAGTTCTTCTTCATGTTGTCGAGCTGCGGCGTCTGCAGAATGCGATCGATGTACTCGGGCACGTTGGCGTCGAGCGCTCCGGCGTCTTCGTCTTTGGGCAGTACGCGCTCGCATGCAGCCGAGACGATGGCGTAGTCGTCGTTGGTGAAGGTGAGGTGCGAGGTGGTGAGCGCCTGCGGCTTCGGAGGCGCCGCGGCGATGCCGGCATCGACCTTCGCGGGCTCTTTGCACGCGCTGCCGAGCAGCACCACGCCGCCACCCATGAAGGTGAGGCGATGCACGAAGACGCGCCGCGAGGGGTCGTCGAGCTCGTCGGTGACAGAGGAGAGAAGCACTTCGGGCTCGTCGAGATCGCGCGCCATGGGGCGCGGAGCATTCCCCCGCACACGCAGTCACGCAACCCTTCGTTCCATCGCGGTGCTGGGGTGGACTGTTCCCCACACCGTGTCCTGAATGCGGTCATGCAGGTCGGGGCGGCGGTTGGGTAGACTGAAGCTCTCTCTGGCCGGTGTTCTTCCCGAAGAAGGATTGGTCGAAATGAACGCGCGCGTACTCGTCACGACTCTTGCGGTCGCTGTGGCTTCCGTTGCCTGCACTCCACCACCTGGCACCAACCCCGCGGGCACGGGCAAAGCCGAGGTGAAGGCGATCGGCGCCGCAGGCGGCTCCATCACGGTCGAGCAGGTGACGCTCACGGTGCCCGCGAACGCGGTGTCGTCCGACGTGATGTTCAGCGTGACGTCGTCGCCCACGCCCGCGGCGTCGAACTACACCGCGTACACGCCCATCTACGTGTTCAAGCCCGAGAACACCGACTACCAGACCCCGCTCACGGTGGAGTTCGACATCAGCGGCAAGACCGTGAAGAACCCCGTCGTCTACTGGACGCGCAAGGGCTCGGCGGTGTTCGAGCGTCAGCCCTCGACGGTGAACGGCTCGAAGGTGAGCGCGAAGGTGACGCACTTCTCGATGGGCTTCGTTGCCGAGGCGTCGACCTCGTCGGGCGGCGATGGCGGCACGACCACGATGGATGCGTTCAACGTCTTGACCGTCGACCCCGCTGCGCGCGGCCAGGACTACATCGCGATGGCCATCGACCCGAACAGCGGGAAGGTTGGCGTGGCCTACTACACGCCGCGCGGCACGATGACGGTTTCGACGGTGACTGACGCGGGCGTGATGGAGGGCGTGCCCGACTACGATCTCAAGTACGTCGAGATCGTCAACGGCGTCGCGAGCGCGCCAGAGATCATTCGCTTCGTGCAGCGCCGCATCGGCTTGTCGCTCGCGTTCGATGCCAACGGCGTGGCGTTCGCGACCTACCTCGGCGGCGCGCAGGGCTTCATGCCGGGCAGCTCGATCTACTGGTTCCAGAGTGACTCCGTCGTCGCCCGTCGCACCGCGCCAGGCATGTGGACCGAGACCGTCGTCACCACCGACAGCAACAACGTGATGTGCGGCAACCCGGTCTCTGACATCGGCTTTCTCGTCGGTGTGTTCCCGGCGATCGCCTTCGACTCCACCGGCAAGCTGTACCTGGCGTACCGCGACACCCACAACGGCCAGTTCCCGCTGCAGGACTGGGCCGGCTCCGACGTCGAGATCATCGAAGACGTGCTCGGTACGCGTCGCCTC
>JAEUJR010000468.1 GCA_016793585.1 Archangium sp. | reverse complement strand
GTGCATCGACACGCTCATCGGCGACATCCAGCCGCCGGCCGAGCTGATGAAGACGCAGACCGACCGGAAGATCGCCGAAGAGCTGCAGCGCACGTACGAGGTGCAGCGCGAGGCGCAGCTGCGGCGCCAGCTGCTCGAGCGCGAGACGTCGGTGGCGAACATGCAGGCCGAGGTCGTGCGCAGCGAGCAGATGGTCGCCATCAGCCAGAAGAACGCGCTCGCCATGGAGGAGACGGCCCGTGGTGACGCCGCGCGCGTGAAGCTGGCCGCCGAAGCCGAAGCGCAGTCGATGCGGTTCAAGGCGATTGCGCAGGCCGAAGGCACGAGGCTCGCGGGTGATGCCGAAGCGCACGCGACGAAGGCGACGGGCATCGCGCGGGCCGAGGCGTACCGTGAAGGCGTCGCGGCCATGGGCAGTGAGGCGTACGTGGCCGTGCAGCTGGCGAGCGTACTCGGCGAGCACCAGGTGAAGCTGGTGCCCGACATCGCGGTCGGCGGAGGTGAAGGCGGCCTCGCGCAGGCGCTGGTGTCGACGATGCTGAAGACCAGCGTGGCGCCGAAGAATGGCGTGCACACCGCCGTGAAACCGAACGGCGCGGGTGCGTAGGCGCTCTTGGCGCAGCACGGCACAATTCCAATCTCGTCGTTCTTTTCCCGAGAATCGGCGCGAGCAAGCCCGGCAGTTCGCCACAATCCCATGGCGAATCTGGCCGGGGGTCTCTCGTGTCACATCGATGGTTGATGGCCGCAGTGCTGGTGGTCGCGGTCGAAGCGCGCGCCGACTTGACGGTCAGGGCTCAGGCAGCCGGTGCCTTGCCGGTGTCTGCTCCAGCGCGCGACTACTTCGGGCCCGGCGTCTTCGTCGGCGCCCAGGCCGGCTACGACGTCGCGTCGTTTCTCGATGTCGGGTTGGCGCTCGACTACCTCTACGCCACACGGCAGCCCGCCTCGCCGCTGAGTGGTCCGGCGTCGGTGCTCTCGGTCGGGCCAGCCGCACGACTGCATGGCGCGTGGAGTTCGTCGGCGATGCCGTGGCTCAGCGCGACCGTTCAATACGCGCGCACGGGTGAGCTCAATCGTCTCGCGCTGCAGGGCGCGGTGGGCCTTCAGTTTCCGCTGATGCAGCGCGGGCTCTGGCTCGGCCCCTTCGCTGGCGTGCAGCAGGTCTTCCATCTCACCAACGACGCGCCCTACCCGACCGGAGACGCGACGAGCATCGTGCTCGGCCTCGTCGTCGAGCTGCCGCTCCTTCGCCAGCCCGTCGACCGCGATGGAGACGGCGTGAATGACCCGCTCGACCGCTGCCCCGACCTCGCGGCCTCGACGGCCGACGGCTGCCCGCTCGAGACGGTGAGCCGGCCAGACACCGATGGTGACGGCATCTTCGACACCGTCGACGCCTGCAAACTCGAGAAGGAGGACGTCGACGGCTTTCAGGACGAAGACGGCTGCCCCGACCCCGACGACGATGGAGACGGCGTGCTCGACGCCGACGACCTGTGCCGCCGCTTCAAGGGCACCGCCGCCACCCGCGGCTGCCCAGACCGCGACGGCGACCTGGTCGCCGACAACGACGACCGCTGCCCCTCGGTGAAGGGCCTGCCCGCCAACGAAGGCTGCCCCATCTACAAGTCGGTGAAGGTCACCTCGCAGCGCCTCGAGCTCGACCAGAAAATCTTCTTCGCCTTCGGCAAGACGAGCATTCTGCCGCGCTCCTTCGGTTTGCTCGACGAAGTGTCGACGGTGCTGCACGACCGCGAGGGTGTGTGCGTGCGCATCGAGGGCCACACCGACTCGGTCGGCAACGCGCAGGCGAACCTCACCCTCAGTGATGGGCGCGCTGCCGCGGTGCGCGAGTACCTCGTCTCGCACGGCATCGATGGCAAGCGGCTGACGGCGAAGGGTTATGGCTCGGCGCTGCCCATCGACAACAACGCCACCGGTGAAGGCCGCGACCGCAACCGTCGCGTCGAGTTCGTCATCATCTCCTGCAGCGCGGAGCCCACGCCATGAAGACCCTGCGTCTCGTTCTGCTGTCGACCGCCGTCGCCGCCACCGGCTGCTTCGAGCCCATCATTCGCCAGGCCGTCGACGCGGGCGCGCCGCTCTCGTGCGCCGATGGCTTCACCGCGTGCAGCGCCGACTGCGTGAACCTGCGCTTCGACAACGCCCACTGCGGTGCGTGCGAGACGAGCTGTCAGGCGACCGAGGCGTGCGCGGGCGGCCGCTGCTACCCGCGCGACTGCACGAGCACCGACTGCAGCGACGACCAGGTGTGCCGCTCGGCAGCGTGTGCCGACCGGCTCTGCGTCGACGTCATGTGCCCGATGGGCCAGACCTGCTACCTCGGCCAGTGTTTCCCCAAGGCGTGCGGCGCGGTGCCGTGCCCGGCAGACGCGTACTGCATCAACGGCGTCTGCCTCGACCCGCTCTGTGTCGGCGTGACCTGCCCCTCGGGCTCGAGCTGCGTGCGCGGCGCCTGCGTCGCGGGCTGCATGGCCGGCTCCACCTGCACGCCGGCACAAGCGTGTCGCACGGGCGGGCGCGAGTGCCCCGATGGAGGTTGCGGTGTCACGGGCAACGCGCCGCCGGGCACGAGCTGTGGCCCGGGGCAGGTCTGTACGAGCACCGGCTCGTGCGAGCGCTGTGACGCAGGTGACTCGTGCTCGCCAGGAGCCTGTCTGACGGGCACGACGACCTGCTCAACCGGAGCCGCGACGTGCGTCACCACGGGCGCCGCGACGCCCGGCACCAGCTGCGGCACGGGGCTGGTCTGCGCTCCCGACGCGGGCTGTGTGGCCTGTGCGCCGGGCGGGGCGTGTGATGCGGGCGCGTGCCTGCAGGGCGCCATCGCGTGCGACCGCGGCTTCGAGGAGTGCCGCGTCGTCGGGCCGGCGCCATCGGGTGACGCCTGCATGGGCGGTGTGTGTGACGGCGACGGAGGCTGCGCGGCGTGCACGGCCGGCGCGAGCTGCACCCCGGCGGCGGCCTGCTTCGACGGTCAGCTCTCGTGCGCTGGCGCGACGCCCACCTGCGTTCAGACGACCGCGCGAGATGCGGGCACCTCGTGTGGCGTCGGTCGCGTCTGCGCTCCCGATGCCGGCTGTGTCGACTGCGCGGCCGGCTCGAGCTGTGACGCCGGCGTGTGCCGGGTCGGTGCCCTCGCGTGCGGCTCAGGCGTTCCCACGTGCAGCGCCACCCCGGCACCTGCCGGCACGAGCTGCGGCACCAGCCAGTTCTGCGATGGCGACGGCGGCTGTGGCGCCTGTGTCGCTGGCGTCTCGTGCAACACGGGCAACGCGTGCGAGCTGGGACAAATCGACTGCACCACTGGCGTGCCCCGCTGCGTCGGCATGGGCCCGAAGCCCAACACCGCCGTCTGTCGGCCTGCGGGCGCCGACGCGACCTGCGACCCGGCCGTCACCTGCAACGGAACCAGCCTCACCTGCCCGGCGCCGACGCCCGCGGTGGCGAACACGCCCTGTGGCTCGGCCAACGCGACGGGCTGCGACGCGCCCGACACCTGTGACGGCGCAGGCGCGTGTGTCGCGCGCGTGAAGGTCGTCAACACCACCTGCCGTGCGGCTGGCGCCAACGCGACCTGCGACCCTGCCGAGGTCTGTGACGGAGTCTCGACTGCCTGCCCGGCGAACACGTTCGCGTCGGCGGCGACGGCCTGCGGCTCGGCGAATGCCACCGAGTGCGACGCCCCCGACACCTGCGACGGCGCCGGCGCCTGCGTCGCGCGCGTGAAGCCGCTCAACACCACCTGCCGCGCGGCGGGCGCCAACGCCACCTGCGACCCCGCCGAGGTCTGCAACGGCGTGTCGACGACGTGCCCCACGAACGCCTTCGCACCGAACCTCACGGCCTGCGGTTCCGCCAACGCCACCGAGTGTGACGCGGCCGACAGCTGTGACGGCGCTGGCACCTGCGTCGCGCGCGTGAAGCCGCTCAACACCACCTGCCGGGCGGCTGGCGCCGACGCGACGTGTGACCCGGCAGAGGTGTGTGACGGCGTGGCGACGACGTGTCCAGCGAACGCCTTCGCGTCGAGCGCGACGCCTTGCGGGTCTGCGAACGCGACGGGCTGCGACCTGCCCGACACCTGCAGCGGCCTCGGGTCGTGCGTCAACCGCCTGCAGGCCTCGGGCTTCGTGTGTCGCGCCGCGGGCTCCAGCGCGACGTGCAACCCCGCTGAGACGTGCACGGGCAGCAGTGCGACTTGCCCGGCCGACGTCGTCGCGATGAACGGAACGAACTGCGGCGGCTCCAACACCTGCCAGGGCGGAGCCTGTGTCGGTTCGTGCACCGCACCAGACGGCTCGACGGTGGTCCACGGCGGAACGTGGGCGGGCTTCCCCGCGACGTCGGTGGCGTGCGGCGGCTCATGCAGCCGGAGCGTCGTGCTCACCTGCAACAACGGCATGTTCACCGGAGGAACCGCGTTCAACACCTGCAGCGTCGCGCCAGGCACGACGTACTACGCCGACGCCGACAACGACGGCTACGGCGACCCCGGCTCGAGCGTCGTCGCGTGCTCGCAGCCGGGTGGGTACGTCACCAACAATGGAGACTGCAACCCGGGCAGCGGCACCGTCTTCCCCGGCTCGTCGTCGAGCACGGTGTGCACGGGCGGCACGGTGTTCGGCAACGGCTGCGGCGTGCAGGGCAGCATGATTCGCACCTGCGCGTGCGGAAGCTGCGCATCGTCGAGCGCGTGCACCGTGTGCTTCGTCGACGGCAACAACGTCGCGGGGCCGGGACAACCTGACCTGTGCCCGGGAGGGTTGTCGACGGGCACGAGCTCGGCGACTCCACCGGCCGGAGCAATCTACGACCGCTGTGAGCTGGGCGGCCTCAATGGGCCAGTCAACCCTGCACCCGGCACACCCGCGTGGAACGGCACCTCGTGCACCTCGCGCTTCCAGTGCTTCGGCGGCCCCTACCCTGGCAGTCCGTGTGGAACTGCAAACTGGTGCCCGAGCAACCAGGTGACGTTCTTCTACACGCGCGTCTATTACTACTGACCCTGGGCGCTGGAGCCTGGGCGTGTGGAGACGAACCTCGCGTCGTCGAGGAAGGTACGGAGTGGGGGCATGTCACGGTTGGTGTTGGGTGTCGTGGTGGTGTTGGGCACGACGGCAGTTGCCGAGGAGCGGGCCACCGCTCCAGTCGTGGGCGGCCGCACGGTGGCTCGCCAGCGTGACGCGCTCGAGGTCGGCGTCGGTCACGGCGACCTGCTCTCGGTTGCGTGGCGGCACGGTGTCACCGACCACTTCGAAGCCGGGCTCGCCGCTGCTGGAACGCTCGGCTATCGCGGGTTGCTCTTCATCGGCGGCGGTCCCTACTCGGGCTCGTCGCTCGGGGCGCGCATCGAGGGGCGGTTCAAGGTCAGCCTGCTCGACACCAGCGTCGTCTCGCTCGGCGTCACGGTCAGACCCGGCTTCTGGTACTCGACATGGCGACAGGTCGGGCCCTTCTCGAATCAGGTCGACGCGTTCGGCATCGAGCTGCCGGTCGACGGGCGCCTGGGGTTCGCGCTGTCTGAGCGCACCACCCTCGGCGTGAAGCTCGAAGTGCCCCTCTTCCTCGAGCTCTGGTCGCTCGACGGCTCGAGGGCCACGGTGAGAACGAGCGACCTGGCCTGGGCGTTGCTGCCGAGAGCTTCGCTCGGCGTCGAATACGCGTTGTCCGAACGATGGCTGCTGTTTCTCTCGGCTGGCTCACGGCTCTCGTCGCTGTGGACGCTCGACGTTCAGCTCGGCGTCGTGTGGACACTGCCCGACGGCTCGTGAACGTCTGCTACCGTTCACGGGCTCATGCCGCTCGACCTCCATCACCATCGCCGCGCAGATCTCGACTGGTCCGAGCTCATCACCTGCCCTCACTGTGGAAACCGCGCGCGCGGGCGCGTGGCCGTGACGGGGGTCGGTGAAGGCACGGCGCACGGCGGCCTGTTCAACGACGACGCGCGAGCGCGGGCTGGCATCGACGCGTTCGACAAAGCCTCGAGCCAGGGCGCGTCGTTGCTGCGTCGCGCGAAGTGCCCCGCGTGCGGCAAACGAGGCCAGGGCAGCTTCGGCTCGTTCGTCACGGCCGCCGGGCTGGGCCTCTCGATGGCGGTGTTCGGCTACCGACAGCTCGGCGAAGCGGCGATTCTGCTCGGCGCGCTGATGGTGCTGCCGCTGGGCGCGCTCTTCGCGTGGTGGCACACGAACAAGGCCGACTCGGCCGTCTCGTGGGAGCGCATCGCCGACCTGCCCCCGCCCACCCTCGCGCAGTCTCCGGGCTGGGCTGCGCAGCAGGCACCACCGCCGGCGCAGGCGCCACGCTGGGAGACGCCCGAACGTGCGTCGCCGAACCTCGAGCCGGCCCCCGAGTCGAGCGGGCTCGAGCTCGACCTCGACCGCAGCTGGAACAAGAAGAAGAGCTGAGCCCCATGACGCGATACCTGGCGCTGCTGCGCGGCATCAATGTCGGCGGGAACAACGTCATTCCCATGGCGAAGCTGCGCGCGGCCTTCGAGTCGCTCGGCTTCGACGACGTGCAGACGTACATCGCGAGCGGCAACGTGTTGTTCTCGTCGGCGAAGGCGCCGAAGCGTGAGGCCATCGAGGCCATGCTCGCGAAGCAGTTCTCGTACGCCGCGAAGATTGCCCTGCTGAAGGCGGCCGAGCTGAAGAAGGTGGTCGCGGAAGCGCCGAGGGGTTTCGGCGAAGACCCCGCGACGTACCGCTACGACGTGCTCTTCGTGCGCGCTCCCGTGAAGGCGAAGACGGTGCTGCCACAGCTGGACGTGCGAGAGGGCGTCGACGACATCGCGGCGGGCTCGCACGCGCTCTACTTCCGCCGGCTCATCGCCAGGGCCTCGCAGAGCAAGCTCGTGAAGCTCATGAGCCTGCCCGTCTACAAGGAGCTCACCGTGCGCAACTGGAACACCACCAGCGCGCTGCTCGAGCTCACCACGTCACCGTCGAAGCGTGACTGAGAGCGGCACCCACTCCGAGGTCTTCGGCACGAGCGAGACCACCCCGTCGCGCTCCTTCACGTCGATGAAGCGGGTCACCGGCGTCTCGCCACGTTTGAGCGCGATGGTGGTGAGCAGCAGCTCGACCGACGTCGGCAACACCTCGTGGCTGCCCGCGTACATCTGGTAGCGCACGTCGAGCGGCGGCACGCGCACGAGCGAGAGCCAGCGCGAGTCGAAGTCTCTCTGGGCGAGGTTGATGGCGCGCGTACGCGAGGGCTCTTCGAGGTCGGCTGCGGCGATGACCCCCTTGAAGGCGCGGTCACTCGACGACCACCAGTTCGCCAGCCCCACGCGCTCCTGTCTGCCGCGGGAGAGCGAGGCCGACGTGGCGACCATCGAGCGCGCACCGATGGGCAGGCGGCCGGTCTGCTCGGCGGTGAAGAAGGTGCCGAACATGCGCAGCTCCTGAGCGACGCGCTCGAGCTGCATCACGCGCGAGTACGGCGGCGTGTTCTGCCGAACCTGGCGCAGCTGCTGCTCGAACGAGGTGACGAGCGCGGGGTCGGCGCTCCACACGGCGTCGGCACAGGGGCGAACGAGACCGGTGGCTTCTCCGAGCGCGCCCAGCGACGCTTCGGGGCCTTCGAGCCACAGCAGGTCGGCCACCAGCGCCAGCCCGTCACTGCAGACCTCGAGCGCTTCACGAAGCTGCTGGTGCTGCACCAGCAGCCGAACCCGCAACGGCGCGAGCGAGGCCGTGGCCTCCTGCAGCTTCGGCAACGCCTGGCGTCTGGCGTGGAGCGGCTCCGCCAACGGCCCCAGCCCGGCGATGGGCTGGAGCGTCGTGAAGTGCGTGCAGGCGAGCGTCTCACGCAGCCATGGGTCGTTGCGCGTCATCGAGTCGAGCGCCGTCGACGGCAACGTCTCGAGCGGCTCGAGGCCGAAGCGCACGTTCATCACCTGCGGCGACATCCACGGTGCGTCGCGGCTCACGTCGGGCGCAGTGTCGAGCGCGCGGGCCAGACACCCGGTGACCGAGCCCTCCTTTGTCTCCCGATGAGGCGTTCTCTGCTTCGAGAAGCCCGCCATGGCGTTCGCGTCGACGATGAGTGACTCGGCGAGCCGGCGGGCGCGCAGCTCTGCAGAGACGACGACACCACCGAGCAACAGCACCGGCAGCAACGCGAGCGCACCCAGCAACAGCCGAGGGCCCCAGCGGGGAGCGGAAGTCACGGCGCCGACTCTATCGACGCCCGAAGGGCGCCAACAGAAACGACACGGCAATCCATCCTGCGGAGGCGATGCCCGCCAGCCCGGCCTGCACCGAGACTGCCGAGCACGACCTGAACGTCTTCTTCACCCGCGCCTCAGCGAGCAGCTCGCGTCGAATCTCGGTCGGGCGCGTTCGAAGAGCACACGCCTCGCGACCACAGCCCGGCGGTGAACGCGGCTGCCCGCCCGCGGGGCATCGAACAAGCCAGCGAAGTACCTGGCTGGCACGAGCCGTGGACTCCGCGAGCCCCATGGCCAACCTGCTGCGGGCGGCGTTCGTGCTCTCACTCATCGCGGTGATGACGGGCGTGTGCTGCTGGCTGCCGCAGCCCGCGCGCGCGCACGACACCGCCGCGGTGCTGACCCAGATGCGCGAGGTCGCGCGCCTCGAGACGCTCGAGGTCTCGGTCTATCGAAAGGTCGCCTGGGAGCCCGAAGTGCCACCCTCGACCTCGCTCGCAGGTGACGTGCTCGCATGGGCGAAACACTCCATCGCTCCGCGGCGTGGGCGAGCCATCGTCTTCGCGACCGCGCACATCGGGCTCGACCTCTCGCGCCTCGGGCCCGACGACGTGCACATCGTGGGTGACAGCATCGAGGTCGTGTTGCCGCCGACCGAGGTGAGGGTCGAGCTGCTGCCGCGAGAGACCGAGGTCGTCGCGTCGAACCTCGACTCGGCCCAGACCGCGGCGTTGCTCGAGAAGGGGCGCCTCAGCCTCGAGCATGACGTGCGCAACGACACGGCCCTTCGCCAGCGTGCACGCGCGTCGTCGGAGCGTGCCCTGAAGGCCCTGCTCACCACCTTCGGCTTTCGAAACATCCGGTTCGTCGAGCGAGCGCCTCACTCGCCCGCGGCGGCGATGGTGACCGCGTACGGCGAGGGCCACGTGAGCGGCTGAACCGAGTCGGCAGGCAGCCCGAGGAGCGTGGCGACGGCCTTTCCGTCCTCCTCGAAGCCCTTCATGACGAAGACCTGGCTCTTCTCGCGCTTCGCCTTCGCCTTGGCCTGGTGCGCAGGCGCCCAGCCGGCGGCCTTCAACGTGGCGACCAGCGCCGCGCTCTTCGCGCCGAGACCCGCGTCGAGCAGGTCGACCTTCGCGATGCCGGGCAGGGCGAACGGGCGCGGCAGGCGCAGCGCTCCCGCGTCGCTCACCACCGCCACCCACTGCTCGTCGGGCGCCCAGAACACCCGCACCTCTGGTGGCGAGTCGGAAGGCAGCGGCGCTTCGTGAATGGGCCGCCCCGGCGCGGCGACTCGCACGCGAAACCCGGTTCCTTTCGCGCCAGAGAAGAAGGCGCTCGTCGCGTCGTCGCGGGTCGCCTCCAACGGGCCTTCGTTGCTCCACACCTCGACGAGCACCTTGCTTGCGGGGGCCCTCCTCGCGACGACGGCGTCGGTGAGCGCGCCCGCCTTTCGAAACGGTGCGAGCGCGCGCTCGTACGCTGCAGCCTCGGCCGCTACCCGCGCCGCACAGCCCGGCCGCGTCGGCTGGTTGCCCATCGGCCCGTTGCAGGTCTCTTCGATTCGGTGGAGCTGCTCGACCTTTCCCGTCGTCGGGTCGAGCACCGCCGCGAAGGTGGCCGGCTCGTCAGGGAGCGCCTTGTCGAAGTTCGGTGCGTACGCGAACGACGACAGAATGAGGTACCTGCTGCCCACCCACTGGCTCGGGTCTTTCTGGTCTTCGTCGTCCGCAGCGGCGACGGTGGCGAACCCCGAGAGCACGAGGGCGAGCCCGCGGAGCAGCGCCGTGCGGGCCTCCATCAACGACACCTGGTGGTCGAGGTGCAGAACGCATCGCCAGCGCACGCCTGCCCCGCAGGGCACTCGTTCACGCCGCCGTCTCCCGTGCAGGGTTGCGCGCAATCGTAGGCGCACGCGCCGCTGCGGCAGGAGAAGTTGCCCGGGCACTTCACGTTCGTGATGCCTCCGGCGCAGTCGCACTCGGTGCGGCATGGAGAACCGACCGACGGCGTACACCCGAGCAGCCCCAGCATGAGCACCACCACCATCGGTCGCATGCCGTGAGCTTCGAGCAGAGGCCGAACGAGCCGCAAGCGTGGGCTACTCTTTGGCGGTGCCCCTGTCTGCCGACGAGCTCGCGCGCCGCAAGCCGCTGTGGAGCGCGATGACCGACCTCTTCCTCGACACCGAGACGCGGTGGTACCCGCCCTTCGTCGGCCACGCCTGCGTGAAGTCGGGCTTCGACGACGAGACGCTCGAGCGAGTGTTCTGGGCCGAGCTGTTCCCGCTCGCGCTGTTCAACCTGCACGACATCGCGGGCGAGTGGGCGATGCTCGAGATCTCCGAGGTGCTGCTCACGGAGCGCGCCGAGAAGGGTGAACGAGACCGAGCCCTCGAGCTCACCGACGCGTGGATGGTGAAGCACACGTGGGACGCGTCGATGCTGGTCTGCCGGCGGTTGCGCGCCGAGCCCGAAGCGCGGTGGCAGCTGCTGACGAACGCGTGGCACCTGCTGGGCAAACGCTTCTTCGAAGACGTCGGCCGCCAACTGCTCAGCGACCCGACGAAGCAGCTCGCCGACGCTCGCAGCCAGGGGCTCGACTGGCAGGCGCAGTGGGCGTTCTACCGGCCGGTGCTCGAGCACACGCTCTTCAAGGGCGAGCGGCACGAGCTCGAAGCGCGCATGGCCGAGGTCGACGCGATGCTGGGCGGCTAGACTCGGCGCCGTGCGACTCAAAGAGGTGAAGCTGTTCTTTCAGGAAGGCAGCTCAGACAAGGTCTACTACGCGCGCATCGTGCCGGCCGGCGCGAACGGCTTCGACGTGGTGGTGCAGTGGGGCCGCCGCGGGAGCACGCTGCAGCAGGGCAAGAAGGCCCTCAAGGTCTCACTCGAGAAGGCCGAAGCGACGCTCGAGCGGCTCAAGCGCGAGAAGATGAACAAGGGCTACGAGGAGTTCACCGACGGCACCCGGCCCGCCGAGGTCGCGCCGCCGATGGGCCAGGGCTCGGGCAGCAAGGCCACGGGCGTTCGCAAACGCGTCGGCCGCCTCGCCCAGCTGCTCAACCCCGTCGACGAGCACGAGGTCGAAGGGCTGCTCTCAAACGACGCCGTCATCGCGCAGCAGAAGCTCGATGGAACGCGCGTGCTCTGTCACGTCGTCGACGGCGAGGTGCTGCCGACGAACCGCAACGGGCAGCAGACGGCGCTCGCCGACGACATCGTGCACGGGCTCATTCACCTGCCCAACGGCACCGTCGTCGATGGTGAGGTGATGCGGCACGGCGGCGAGACCATCTACTGGCTCTTCGACGTGCTCGAGTTCGCGGGCGAAGACGTGTCCGCCGAGCCGTACGCGCGGCGCTTCGAGCGGCTCACCGATGAAATCGAGCCGGGCCTCTCCGAACCGGCGCGCGTGCTCGAGACCGCGTGGACGACGAAGCAGAAACGCGCGCTGTACGAGCGGCTGCAGCAGGCGGGCGCCGAGGGCATCGTCTTCAAACGCAAAGACGCCGCCTGGAGCGCAGGCCGGCCGTCGTCGGGCGGCACGCAGCTGAAGTGCAAGTTCATCGCCTCGGCCGACGTCGTCATCGTCGAGAACGCCGGCAACGCGTACCGCATGCAGGTGTACGAGAACGGCAAGGCGCGCGACGTCGGCAACGTGTTCAGCGGCACCACGAACGAGTCACGCGCGATGCTCGACGCACAGCTCGCGAAGGGCCGCACCGTCGTGGCCGAGGTGCGCTACCTGTACGCGACCGACAGCCTGAACCTGTTCCAGCCGGTGTTCGTGCGCGCGCGCGACGACAAGGCGCCGAAGGAGTGCTCCGTCGAGCAGCTCAAGCGCACCAACAAGGGCGTCATCGACCACGACTGACGCAAGAGCTTCTTGAAGCTGGCATCAACACCGGCACGAGCATGACCTTCGACGACCTCGCGCTCGGCGAGCGGCGCGTCGTCACGAACCGCGCGCGGCGCGGCGGCCGAACACCGAGAAGAGCAGCGCGAGGCTTGGCAGCACCACCACCGCGGCCACCACGCTCGCGACGAGCAACACCTGCAGCGTCGCGGGGTGCGCGCGGCTCGAGGCCAGCGTGTGCTCTCCCCACACCAGCACCTCGCCCTTCGCGACGGCCCAGCCAATGACGACGGTGGCGGCGAGCGCTCCCACGACGAGCCTCGCTGCGCGGTAACGACGCATCACCAGCATGGCGACGGCGACCGAGCCGAAGAGCGTGCCAGCCACCGCGGGAAGCCCACGACCGACGCGCGCCACGAGCAGCGGCGCCACGTCTGCGGCCACCGCGAGCGCGAGCCACGACGCGACGCCTGCCACCACCAGGCTCGTGATGCCGCGCCGCCGGAACGACTCCCGAAGCGCCTCGTCCTGCGCCGCGAGCGCGAGGTAGGTCGCCGCGAGCCCAGCGAAGAGCGCGAGCGTGAAGAACCCACCCGCCACGACGAAGAGGTCGAGCGAGAGCGACAGCGGCTGCTCCCGGACGAGCGCCGCGCCCATCGCGCCGAGCAGGAACGGGCAGAGCACACTGGCCGCCGAGAAGAGCGCGCCGAAGCGACGCCTGCGCACCGGGTCGCTGTCGTAGTGCCGAAAGGTGAAGGCCGAGCCGCGCATCACCAGGCCCATCGCGTAGAGCGTCAGCGGCGTGAAGAGCGCCGTCGTCAACGACGCGAACGCAGGCGGGAAGGCACTGAACACCATCACGAAGACGAAGATGAACCAGACGTGGTTCGCCTCCCAGATGGGCCCGATGCTGGCTTCGATGAGCGCGCGTTGCTCGCGTTTGAGCGGCCCCGAGGCCAGCAGGTCCCACACGCCGCCACCGAAGTCGGCCCCGCCGCCGAGCACGTAGAGCACCAGGCCACCCACGACGACCGCGGCGATGATTGCCTCAAGCGCCATGCGGCACCGCCTTCGTCGCGAGGGTGGGCTCGGGCTCGCGAAACAGACTCCGCAGCAACCCCACGACCGTCACGCCGAGGAAGAGGTAGAGCCCGCCGAAGACCGCGAGCCGGCCCTCGAGCCCCTCGACCCGAGTTGCCGCGTCGGCGGTGAGCAGCAGCCCTCGCACCACGAAGGGCTGCCGGCCCCACTCCGTCACCAGCCAACCCGCCTCCATCGCCACGGGCGCCGCGACGCCGGCGACGACCAGCGCGACGAGGAACCAGCGCTGCGTCGGCCACTGCTTCCGTCTCCACCGAAAACCGAGCGCGAAGAGCGAGAGCAGCGCGAGGAAGCTGCCCGCGCCCACCATCACCTGGAAGCTGAGGTGCATGCGCGTGACGGGTGGCCGCTCCGAGGCCGGCACCTGGTCGAGGCCGGTGATGATGGCGTTCGGGTCGCCTTTGCCGAGCACCGACAACCCACACGGCACCTCGAGGCCGAAGCGCACCGTGCCTGTCGCTTCGTCGGGCAGCCCTCCGAGGAGCAACGGCGCACAGGCCTTCGTCGTGAAGTGCGCCTCCATGGCGGCGAGCTTCCACGGCTGGTTCGCTGTCACCTGCTTCGCCGACGCGTCGCCCGACAGCGGCAACAGCAGGGCAGCGACGGCGCCCACGGGGAGCGCGACGTCGAGGGCGAGCCGATGAAACGAGGGCTCCCGGCCGCGCAGCAGCAACACCGCGTGCACCCCGGCCATCACGAAGCCCGTCACCGCGTAGCTCGACAGCAACACGTGAACGACCTGCGTGGCCGCCGACGGCGCCGTGAAGACGAGCCAGGGCTGCTCGAGGAACGCGCGCTCCCCTTCCCACTGCACGGGCACTGGCAGGTTCATGAACGCGTTCACCACCGTGACGAAGCCCGCCGACGCCGCGCCCGACACCGCCACCATCACGCCCGAGAACCGGTACACGCGCGGCGACACGAGGGCGCGGCCGTACAAGACGATGCCGAGGAAGATGGCCTCGAGGAAGAAGGCCACGCCTTCGAGCGCGAAGAGCGGGCCGATGACTTCACCGAAGCGGCGCATGAACGTGGGCCACAGCAGCCCGAGCTCGAGCGACAACACCGTTCCCGAGACGGCGCCGACCGCGAAGAGAATCGCCGTGCCCTTCGCCAGGCGTTCGGCCAGCAGCCGGTAGCGCGCGTCGTTCGTTCTGGCTGCCAGGGCCTCGGCGAGCACCAGCAGCAGCGGCAGACCGACGCCAAACGCCGCGAAGACGATGTGAAACGCCAGCGACACCCCCATCTGCGCGCGCGCCAGCGTGGCGGTCTCCATGATGCCTCCAGTGCAGGGGCAGGTAGTGACCTCGACGGGCCGTCGCCATCACGACCTGCGGGCCCGGCGATGGGCTTCAGAAGCGATGCGCATGACACCACCTCAGCCCCCGAGTGGCTTCACGTCGTAGTGGGTCGCGTACCGGTTCTCGACCGTGGGAAAGATGTCGAGCACCTCGAAGTACGCACCCCAGAACTTCGTCTCCCGCAGGCCTTCGACGATGGATTGGTAGGCGTCGAGGTCGGTGGTCTGCCAGAGCACGATGTCGGTCGCGCGCGCAGAGAAGGCCTCGGCGTCGAAGAAGCGCATCGTCACCGCGGGGTGACGCTCGAGCAGCGGCCGAATCTCGGCCCCGAGGAACTCGAAGCGCCCAGATGGCGGCAGCGCCAGCCAGGCATCGGTGGTCTTCACCAACATGAAGACGGTGTACGAAGTTGGGCGGCTCATGGGGCTCCAGGGTGCGGCGGGTGAAGCCTTTGCATCGCAGGCCGCTCGTTTGTGGTGAATGGCAAGCCTGGTAAGCATTTCTTGCCCGTGACGACAAACCTCGACCTGAACCTGCTGACGTCGCTCGACGCCCTGTTGACCGAGACGAGCGTCACCCGCGCCGCCGAACGCTGTGGGCGCACGGTGCCGGTGATGAGCCGAACGCTGGGGCGGCTGCGCGACGTCTTGAACGACCCGCTGCTGGTGCGCGCCGGGCGCGCGTTGGTGCTGACGCCGCAGGCCGAGGCCCTCAAGCCCCGCGTACGCGCCGCGGTCGAGCAGGCGCGTGGGGTGTTCGACACATCGCAACGAGGCGTGGCGACGCTCGAGCGCACCTTCGTCATTCGGGCCACCGATGCGCTCGCGGCGGTGCTGGTCGCGCCCCTCTCGAAGGCGGCGCGCCTCGAGGCACCCGGGCTCACCTTTCGCTTCGTGGGTGAAGGGAACGAAGACGTCGACTCGCTCCGTGATGGCAGCGTCGACCTCGACCTTGGCGTCATCGAGCTCGCAGGGCCCGAGGTGCGCTCCCAGGTGCTGGTGCGCGACACCTTCGTCGGCGTGGTGCGGCGTGGCCACCCGTTGACCCGCGGCCCGGTGACCCCGACACGGTTCTGTCAGTTCACCCACGTCGCCGCTTCCCGCCGCGCGCTGCTGCACGGGCCGCTCGATGGCGCCCTCGCGAAGCTTGGGCTGAGCCGTCGTGTCGCGGCGTCGGTGCCTACCTTCTTCGCTGCCCTGTTCTCGATTCTCGGCACCGACCTGGTGACCGCCGTGCCCGGGCTGCTGGCAAACCTCGCCGCTGACGTGATGCCCGTCGCGGTGGTGGCCCTGCCGGTTCCCACGCCCACCGTTCCCATCGGCCAGGCCTGGCACCCACGCCTCGACGCCGACGCGGGGCACCAGTGGCTGCGACGTTGGGTGAAGACCGCCCTGCCGGCGCTGGCGATGCGGCACCGAGGCCCTGGGCGGCGGTAGCTCACGAGTCGACGTGGTGCGGGCGACGAGTGCACTCGAGCGGCGCGCGCGACCGCCGTGCTCACTCGAGCGCAGCCAGCAGCCGCCTCAGCGAACGTTTGAGCGCCTCGAGTTCGGCCTTCCCCAGCGCGGGAGCCACCTCGCGCTCGATGCGCTCGAGCACGCCGGTTCCGTGCACCATCGCCTCGACCCCCAGCGCCGTCAGGGTGACTCGCCTCGCTCTCGCATCGTCGGGGTCTGGCTCGACACGCACCAGGCCCTGCTTCGCGAGCTCGGCCACCAACGGTTGAACGGCCTGCTTGGTGACCCCCACCATCGGTGCTGCGTTTCCTCGACGCCCTCACTTCCCCTTGAGCTCGAAGAGCTGCTTCTTCTCCTGGTCGACGCCCACGCGTAGCCCGACCAGCTCGGCGTGCACGAGGCGGCCGGCGCCCCAGTCCTCCATGCCGCCGCCGTAGCCGACCGTCTCGCCGGCGGCCTTCTCCTGCACCTTGCCGACCTTGCGCAGCTTCTTGTCGACCTCGCCTTTGCCGAAGGTGAAGACGACCCGCGCGGTCAACCCCAGCGCGTTGGTCTGCTGAAACGTCTTCGCCTCGCTCATCGACTTGATGGGCAGCGAGAAGGCGACGGGCGCGGCGAGCCACATGTTCTGCGAGAACTCCGAGCCCTCTTTCGCAGCCGACGCGTTGGGAGACCCGGCCTTCGCCTCGGTCCACGCGATGGCGATGCGCCCGATGGAGTCGGTGCAGTCGACGGTGCCCAGCACTTCGATGGGCAGCACCCCCGCGGCGGCGTCGTGCGGCTTGAGCGTCACCTGGTTCGGCGCGCGCAGCCGGTACATGAAGCGCTTACCCTCGAGCGACTTCGCGACCTCGGCACGGCGGGCCGCGTTGGCCTTCTTCTCTTCGGGCGTCGCGCCGGGCGCCTCACCGGGGAAGAGGGCCCACAGCCCTTCGGGGCATGGGCCGTCGGGCACCAGCCGTTCACTCGAGGCGTCGTCGTAGGGCGGGTCGAGCTTCACCGTGTCGACGGGAGCCACCAGCTTGTCTTCCTTCTTCGCGGCCTTCTCGGCCTCCTGCTTCTCCTTGAGCTCGGCGAGCTGCTTCTCGGCGCGTTTGGCCCGGTTCTCGGGGCACGCCAGCAGGAACATCGCCACCAGGCTCACGGCCACCGCGCGAAGGCTCGTCATGGGTCGCGCACCGTACACCAGGTGCGCGAAGGCTCAGCACCGTCTCAGAACGAGCGGAGCTGGAACGACTGGCCAGGCGGGCCGACGTTGGCACCCGTCTCGGCCATGCCGCCGTTCCCCGCGGTGCCGGGCTGCGAGTAGGTGATTTGCGTCGTGGTGATGGAAGAGGCCGACGTCGTCGCGACGCCGATGACCGCGCCACCCGCGCCGCCTGCGCCATGCCCGCCTCGGCCACCCCGGCCACCGTCTCCGCCACGGCCGCCGATGCGCGACACCCCCTGCGAGCCCACGTCGTGCGTCGACCCCCGCCCGAAGCCTTTGAGGCCGCCGTCGCCACCACGGCCGCCACGGCCACCGGTGCCGCCGCTGCCCGTCGTGACGGTCACCTGCCGCGCGGTCACCTGCGAGCTCCAGAGCACGAGGCCGATGCTGGCGCCGCCCGCGCCACCGGTGAGGCCCCGCGTGCCCAGACAGCCACCCGAGCCACCACCACCACCAGCGCTGCCGTACGTGTAGCACTTGCAGTAGCAGACGATGCTGATGCACTCGCGGGTGCAACCACCACCGCCGCCGCCACCGCCACCGCCACCTTCGCCCGACGTGCCATTCGTCGCGAACGTCAACGCAGGAGCGAGGTACCCGGCGACCGTCAGCGTCCCCAGGCTGGCAGGCGCCGCGGCGTTCGTTCCATCGGTTCCGTCGGCGCCGGTCGCGCCGAGCTGCTGCGTCGTGGCGGTGTCGTAGCTCGCGCCCGGGTCGCTGTTGCCGCTGCTGCCCGCGCCACCCGAGGAGCCGCTCACGCCGCTGCCGCCGCTCCGCCCTCCGGGGAAGGGGTTTCCATCGCTCGCGGTGCCGCTGTAGTTGTGGCTCCAGCCGGGAATGCCGCCGTTGCCGCCGCGCTTGCCGCACGTGCTCGCGCCACCCGCGCCGCCGTTCGGCCACGCCGCCGTTCCACCGCAGATGCCGAAGCCGAGCACGTTGGTGGTGTCGTAGATGTTGCCGGCGACGCCGACCGAGCCGTTGTTGCCGTTGTCTCCAGTCACGCCGGGAGCGCCGTCGCGGCCGTTCGCGCCGTTGCCTGCGCGCAGCTGAACGAGCTCGAGCCGTACGCCGACCGAGTTCGAGATGCGCGCGCCGTAGGCCACGTTGCCGTTGCCATTCACGTCGACCCCCGTCGCGTTGTCGGAGCGGAACTGGAGGAACTGCAGCATCACGCCGGCGTCGACCGCCACGCCCGCGTCACCGATGACGAGGGCCGGGTTGCCACCCGCGATGACCGTCGCGTTGGTCGACGCGCGGGTCCACCGCAGGGAGGTCGGCTGGTAGCCGCCCGCGATGTTCTTGCCAGAGACGCTGGCGACGACGAGCGGGCCGGTGAAGGCGCCCGACGACACGTAGACGTCTCGCTTGTTCTGCGCGACCGCCTTGCGCAGGCCCTCTTCGATGGTGAGCACCGGCTCGTCACGCGTGCCGATGTTGGTGTCGTCGCCGGTGAGCGAGACGAAGATGCCGTTGTTCACCTCGCCGTCCATGCCGTCGCAGTTCGCGTCGGTGAAGGCCACGTCGGGCAGGTCGACCGCGCTGGTGAAGGTGCACTGGTACTCGCAGCCATTGGCCGGGTCGGTGTCGAGGTCGAAGAAGCCGGTGTTGCAGGTGAAGGCACACTGCCCAGCGGCGCACGACGAGGTCGCGTTGGTGGCGACGCAGCGGCGGCCGCACATGCCGCAGTGGTTCACGCTCGTCTGGGTGTTCTCTTCGCAGCCGTCGGTGAGCCGCCCGTTGCAGTCGTCGAAGGGCGCGGTGCACATGCCGATGTCGCACTGGCCGGCGACGCAGCGGGGCGTCGCGTTCTGCACCATGCAGGCGTTGCCGCACCGGCCGCAGTTGGCGACGTCGGTCTGCAGGCTGATGCCGTTGTCGGGCGTGCCGTCGCAGTCGTCGTCGAGGCCGTTGCAGAGCTCGATGCCCGCGTCTCCGGGGGTGCAGACGAAGGTGCCGCCGTCGGCGCACGAGGGCACGGTGCGCTGGCAGACTCCCAGGCCGCAGGTGACGGTGGGCAGGTCTTCGTCGGTGCGCCCGTCACAGTCGTCGTCGCGGCCGTTGCAGCTCTCGACCGCCGGCGTCTCGGCGGTGCACGCGGAGTAGCCACTGACGCCATCGCAGGTGCGCGTGCCGCTGCAGGTGCCGAACCCGTTCGCGTTCATGCACGAGACCATCTGGCCCTGGTTCGCGGCGGTGCAGTCGCAGCTCGCCGAGCTCGGCGTGCACTGCTGCGACTTCGGCCGGCCATCGGTGCCCACGCCGTTGAGGCAGCGGTACGACGTCGGGCACGTCTGGTCGAACGCGCAGTCGCGGCCGCAGACGCCTTCACCATTCACCACGATGCACTTGTCCGACGGGTAGGGGCAGTCGCTGTCGAGCTGGCAGGCCTGGCAGAGGCCGCCGCGGTCGGGAACGCACGCGTAACGCAGTGGCGTCAGCTGGGTGCAGACCTCGGTCGCCATGCAGCCGTCGGCGCACTTGCGGCGGCAGACAGGCTGCGTGCCCGGAGCGCCTTCGCACAGGCCCGTCGCGCACTGCT
This sequence comes from Archangium sp., assembly GCA_016793585.1. Next base: position 12,723 of record JAEUJR010000468.1, on the reverse strand, counting down.
CGTCACGCAGACAGTCTTCGCCTTCCTGCTTCAGCGTCATCTGCGCAGGCGGCTCGCGGTTGCACGTGCACCCGGCGACCGAGAGGCTGAGCGTGAAGGCGACGAGGGCTGAGCGGCTGAACATGCGGTGACTCCCAGAGGCGGCCCGGATCAGCTGGTGGAAGCCTCCACCAGAGCACGGGCCGGGCGCCATCGCACATTTCCCTTCAGGGCGACAAGAGCCTGACCAGAACCCGAGGGCTGCCTCTGCATCGGCGGCTCATGCATGGCGCTGCTCGACGAGCTCCACAAGGCGAGGCCAACGAAGAGTGGAGTGCCGCCACCGTCACCGGACAAGACCTGCGAGCGTCTTCCGGCACCGCTGTGCGTGTTTGGCCACGGTCGACGGGAACGAGCGCGTCGACGACGCGGCCGAGCAGCCTGGCCGATGGCGGAGCCCGACACTCGCTGCGAGAGCCGCTCACGAACTGGTTGCGACACCCGTCGAGCGATGGCCACGCTCATGACGGCCGAGGCTGTCTCGCGAGCGCGCGTTCGGCAGAACTCCGACCCGCCTCGCTGTCATGACGGCCAGGGCCGTCGAGCAAACCGGTGTCGCGACGTGAGCCCCGAGCAGGCGCCCACCTCGCGGCACCACCTCAGTTGCGCCAGACGCCGTTCAGCGTGCCCGCGCCCGCATCAGGTGACGACCACCGGAGCGTCGCGCGCTGTGGCGTGGGGCCAGACCAGAGGAAGTTCGCTGGCTGCAGGTAGCAGCTGTGCCGGCCGAAGGCGCGGTCGGCGATGCCCTTCGTTCGCGAGAACTCGGGGTAGGGGCAGAGGTAGCTCTGGTAGCTGAAGTCGGGAGTGCCCGACGGAATCTCGCTCTCGGTGTCTTCGTTCACGCACCCACCGGTGTACGCGGCGCGCGGGTAGTTGAAGGGCGCGAGCGTGTTGCCGTACGGCCGGTAGCCCACGGCCGCGAAGCCCACCGACCCGGCCTGCGGCGCGTAGTTCGCCGTGCAGTTGATGACGGGCTGCGCCGTCTGGGCACCCGCGCCGGGCGTGGTGCGGCAGTTCGAGCCCGTACCGTTGCAGGGCACCGCCACGCAGTTGTTGAAGGCGTACCCGTCGACGCCGGCGTCGAACGCGCTGGTGTTGAGCTGCTCACGGGTCGGCGTCGCCGAGCTGACGACCTCGACGCACTTGAACTGGCTGTGGTGCCCGAAGCCGCGCCAGCGCATGTCGACTGGCAGCGCTCCGCCCAGGTTGCAGCGGCCAAAGTCGCGGAAGAAGGTGGTGCGCGGGCTGGTCGGGCCCACCTGCGTCGCCGAGGGGAAGTCGCGGAACGCGCAGGTGCCAGTCGTGGCCGGGCACGTCCACTGCGCGAAGTCGAACCCGGGCGCGGGCACCGCTTCGTTGTAGGCCGGGTCGCGCCGACGCTCGCACGAGCGCCAGTACCGCGAGCCACCGTCGAGCCGCAGGAACTCGTCGTTCGCGCCGCCGTCGGCCGTGCGCACCGCGCTCGGGTCGTAGCGCAGCGGGAAGCCGGGGTCGCAGCGCGAGCGCTCCTTGATGACGAGCACGCCGAGGTCGGTCGCCGAGGCCTCGTAGTACGAGGTGTAGAGCTCGATGTAGTACGCGAACGACTGCAGGCGAACCTGGTCGTCGGCGCTCGCTCCAGACGGCTGCACCTCGCGAATGTCGTCGACGTTGTTGTCGTTGAGGTCGGTGACGCCCGTGATGCACCCCTTGGTGAGGGCGTTGAGTTCGTTCGCCTCCATCAGGCGCCCACCGTCGCCCCACACCGGCACCTGGTTGGGCTCGGTCAGGGGCTCACCCGGCCGGTCGTTGCGGGGCGACTCGAGCAGACGAATGGGCAGCACCTGATTCGTCGGACAGATGGAGGGGCCCGGCGTCGCCGAGGGCCAACCACCGTCGAAGAGCGGCGCGAGGCCACCGTCGGCGAGGCGCTCGGGCGGCACCACCGTGCTCATGGAGTTGGTGCACGAGTGCACCTCGGCCGAGACGCCCGTCTCTTCGACGAGCCGAATGCGGTCGACCTTGCGAATGGTGCAGCGCGCGTTCGCCTTGAGCACCGGGTTGCCGGTGATGTCGGTGCCGTCGGCGCGGGCGTTCACCCAGCCGTCGTTGTCGGCGTCACACAGCGTCGCAGCGCCCGCCGCGACGCCGGGCTCGAAGTAGCCGTCGAGGGTCTCGCAGATGCAGCGGCCCGCCGTGCGGAAGGGCCAGTACCGCCCCGAGTAGCCGGCGCCCATGCAGCTCACCGGCGTCGTGCACGCGGAGCAGGTGCCGTTGGCGCCTTCTTTGGCCTGGCCCGACGGGCACGGCAGCGGCAGACACGCCGGCGCAGTGCCGCTGGTGTCGCAGTACTCGGTGAGGCCGCACGTCGTCGAGCCACAGCGGGGCACCGGCGCGCACGACGGCGAGCCGTTCTCGGTGAAGCCCGGCTTGCAGGCGCCGCAAGCGGCCACCATGCCCGACTGGTTGCAGACGCGGTTCTGCCCGTCGCACATCGTGGCGGCGAGCCCACCTGGCCCGGTGCACGTCGGCTCGTTTGCGCAGTTGGCCGACACGCACGCGATGCAGGTGTTCGTCAGGGCGTCGAACTTGAAGTTCGGCTCGCACATGCCGGGAACGCAGACCGCGTCTTGACCGGACGTCATGGTGCAGAGCTGGTTCGGCGCGCAGCTCATTCCACCGTCGGCGGGAGTGCGCAGCTGGGCGCACGTCACCGCGTCACGGCACTGCATCGTGGCCATGTTGCAGACGAGCCCGCCGAGACAGGTCGACGTCGAGCTGCACGCGCAGCCCTTCACGTCGGGGCTGCAGGTCTGGCATCGGCTCGACGTGTCGCAGTACGCGTTGTTGTCGCAGACGGGGCCCTGGGTACGGCACGGGCAGCCCGGAGCGCCCGGCGTGCAGGTGTCGGGGGCGCACGTGCCATTGCTGCACGTGAGGCCAGCGTTGCAGGTGGTGCCGTTGCAGGCACAACCGTTCTGGCCGGGAGGGCACGTCTCACACTTGCCGTTGCCGCACCGCAGCCCCATGTCGCAGGTGCCGTTGGCGCGGCAGACACAGCTCGCCGAGCCGCGCTGACAGGCGACGCACGCGCCGTCGACGCACTCACCCGACGAGCAGCTGCTGTTGTCACAGCCACACCCGACGGTGCCAGGGGTACATGCCGAGCCGCCGCCCGTGTTGCCACCACCGTCGTTGTTGGCCGGCGGCTGGGGGCAGCCAGCGAGAACCAACGCCAACCCGAGACAACAGGCCGCGGCGGTACGCCGCATCGAAGGCAGAGTCATGGTGTGGAGTTCCTTGGGCGGGGCCAGGGTCAGAACGTCGTGAAGTCTGAGTAGTAGATGAGCACGCGAATGTCATTGAGCGTGCCGAGGTTGATGTCGCGGTTCGCCAGCTCGTCCCGCTGGTTGATGATGAGCTCCCAGAGCGTGTTGACGAGCGGGCGGTCGCGGAAGCGGTAGTTGCGGTACACCTCGGGGTCGAACACCTTCGAGCCACCGATGCTGGCGTTCACCACGGCCGTACGCTCGGGGAAGACGTAGTAGTCGGTGGCGTCAGCGACGTTCTTCACCACGCCCGTGCCCGACATGCGCAGGTAGATGCGGGCCACACCGTCACCCAGCTGGCCGCCCTGCAGCTCGACCTCGACGTGGCGAATCTTGTGGTTTCGCGTGAGGGGCGAGAGGTCTTTGAGCTGGGTCGAGAACGGCAGCGTGAGGTAGCCGCGCGAGTCGAGCAGCTTGATGTCCTTGAGGCGCGCGCGGAACTGGTTGACGCGCTCGTCGTCGCGCAGCTCGTCTCCGTTGTTCTTCTTGTACGGAATCTGGAAGATGTCGTCGCGCAGCGAGAGCGCCATCACGCGCACGTCGGGGTTGCCGAACTCCTCCTCGAAGGCGTTGAACGCGTTCTCGAGTTCGAGCAGGTAGTTCTCGAGGTTGTACTGGCCCGCCGTCACCATTCGAATGAGGAAGAGCTGCTCCTTCTTCGCGTACGACTGGCTCGAGTAGTACTCGTAGACACGGGTGAGCCGGTAGGCGAGCGCGAGCGCGTCACGGAAGCTGACGTCGGCGTTGATGATGGAGTCGTTCTGGTAGATGCGAACGTTCGGGTCGTTCTGCGCCTGCTGAATGTTGATGGCGAGCTGCTCGGCCTCTTCCTGCTGCGCCTGCAGGCGCTCGGCAGTCGAGAAGAGCCGCTTCACCTCTGACATCGACAGCCGCATGCCGTAGTCCGCGCGCAGCGCCTCGAGCTGAATCTCGAGCAGGTTGTTCGTCAGGTCGGCGATCTTGGCGACCGAGTCGATCTGGCCCTGCTGGCAGGGCGCGTTCGCGATGATGCGCATGGTGTCGCGCTCGTACTTCCGCTGGTCGGCCTCCTTCTTGATGATGATGCCTTCGGTGGCGTACTGGCTGCCGGCGGTGGCGATGCCCAGGGCCGCGACGGTGACGCCCATGGCCGCCGAGCTCGCGCACTGAATCTCGCAGTCCATCACCTGCATGGCGCTGGTGACCGCCTGCACGCTGCTCGAGATGAACGTCATCAGCGCCCGCTGCTCGGCGACCGTCTCGGCCACCGTCGCCTGCTTCTCGGCGATGGTGTACTGCAGGTCGGCGATGGTGGTGTTGAGCGCGCACTGCTCGGCGATGCGCGTACGCTCGATCTCGATGTCAGCCAGGCTGTTCTCGTGGCGCAGGATGACGCCCTTGAGCCGCAACGACGCGTCCTTCACGTTGCCCATGGCCGTGTGCAGCTCGCCCGAGCCCATGCGGCCGCAGGGGTCACCCATCGCGGTCGCGACGTCAGACAGCGGCGCGTACTTTCGAATGGCCGGGTACTGCCGCCCATCGGGGCCGGGGAAGGTGCCGCAGATCTGCGCGAGCTGGTTCTCGTAGTTGTTGCGAATGCCCGTGAGGTCGGACTGGAACTGGGCCGCGTCGACGCGCCCCTGCTTGCCCGAGGCGAGCGCGATCTGCTCCCGCGTCTTGGCCAGGTCGAGGCGCTGTTTGGCCAGGTTCAACAGCGTGTCGAAGGCGTTCGCCGAAGACACCGACGACCCCTCGATGGCGGGGAAGGGAATGTAGTCGGGCGGGTAGCCGAAGTAATTCTGCTCGTCGGTGATCTGCGCGTACATCTCGCGCATGTCGAGCAGGGCCATGCGGTAGTTCCGCTGGGCCTTCTCGATGGTGATGTAGATCTGCGGCAGCGAGGCCGACGACGAGGCCGCCGCGATGTCGAGCATCTGCCGGCTGATGATGGCGCTCTCGAGGTAGGTCGCGACATAGCCGCGCTCGATGGTGCGGCGCGCGAGGTCAGGGCGGTTGAAGTTCTGGTAACGGCGCGCGATCTCGCCGATGGAGCGCGACTTCTGCGACGCGGCCCGAACCAGGCGCTCGAGGTAGCTCGTCACCGTCTCGGCAGAGATGAAGTCGAGCTCGCTGGTGACCGGGCCACGCGCCAGCGCCACGGCCATGTTGGGCCCGAGCATGTACAGGCGGTCGAGCGCGAGCTGGTAGTACTGCACCGCCTGATAGAGGCGGAACATCTCGGCGCCCGCGACGCCGGTGAGATCGATGCCGTTGGGTTCGAAGGCCGAGCCCTTGAAGCTCGCTCCGCCCGTGGCGGCGAGATCGAAGCGTGAGGCGTACGCCGCGGTCAACGACTCGTCGCCCTGCATGATCATGAGCTCGGCGTAGAGGCGCTCGAAGCCCTCGTAGGTCGACGAGAACTCCGAGAAGCTCTTGCGGAGGAAGGCGTTGAGGTCGGTGCGCTGACCCGCAGTGAGGCCGTTGGCGTACGCGTCGACGCTGTAGATGTTGATGAGGCAGTCGACGCGCTGGCGCGCCTCTTCGATCTGCGCCGGGTCGTAGCAGTACGGCACCTGGTCGGAGTTGGGCACGCACAGCGCGGGCGCGAAGCCCAGCGTGCCGCCGGTCGACGAGCGGAACCGCGTCTTGTAGCGGAACGCGGCGTCGATGAGCGCACGCAGCGGCAGGAGCGTGCGAGCCACGTTCGACGGCTGCTTCTTGTAGAACGTCTTGTTCGCGCGCAGGTCGAGGCGGTTGTCGTCGCAGAAGACCGGCCGGGGCTGGCCGACGGGCTGCTGGCACTCGTACAGCGGGTTCTCTTCGGTGATGACGGTGCCGGCGGCGCGCCACGAGTTCAGCGTCGCCATGCAGGTGCCGCGGCTCGGTTGCTGGCAGGGCTCGGCGGCGACCTGTGCAGGCGTTCGCGTCGAAAGGAAGTAGATGATCTTGCTGCCTGCCGGGCACGGCACCTCGATGTCATTCGCCTGGCCGCGGTCTTCTTTGCCGCCGTTGAAGAAGCCGGTGTCTTCGCAGAAGTAGTGCACGTACTCGGTGGGGGGCACGGCCGCGTAGCCTGCGGTGGTGACCGAGCCCTCGAGGAGCGTCTTGGTGAGCAGCTCACGCTCGACGGGGGTGAGGGCCGAGAGCGCCGTGGGCGTCGACTTGCCCAGCGCGTCTTTGACGAGGGTGGCGTCGCACTGCGCGCCGGGAGGCGTCGGCGTGGTGCGCACGGGCGGCATGGCCGGCGGCCGCATGCCCACGAACGAGTTCGCGGTGAGGTTCGCCGGAGCCCGCTTCAGCAACATGTAGCCGTAGGCCGTCGTCGCCGGCTGGCCGGGAATGAACGAGGCGTAGCTCTCTTCGAAGATGATGAAGATCTCGGACTGGTTGACGAGCGCTCCGTCGAGGAAGCGCAGCGTGCGGCGACGCGACTGCCCATCGGGCACGGGGTTGCCGCCCGCGAGGCTCTGGTTGAGCGCCCCGTTGGTGGCGGCGGCGGCCTGGTCGAACGGTAGCAGGTTGTCGCGGCACTCGGTGCGGGTGCGGTTGCCGGTCGCGGCGTCGAGCACCGTGCCCGCGGTGAAGCCCGGCACCAGCCAGGGGAACGCGTTGGGAATGAAGCCGGTCGCGCAGGTGCCGGCCGTGGGGAAGTAGCGACCACCCACCTCTGAGATGAGCTTGTTCGCTTCGCCAGTGGCGTTCTCCTTCAGGTAGACGAGGCAGTCGGTGCCTCCCGTGCCAGCAGCGCACGAGGCGGCGTCAGCGGGGCTGCCCTTGAACTCGATGCGCAGGGCCGGGTTCCCCGGGTAGTGCATGGAGTTCGACGACTCGATGCGCCCGGTGAACGCCGAGGCGTTGGTGGGGTCGATCTTGAGGTTGAAGGCGACCGGCAGCTCGGTCACACCCGACGGAATCGGCGTGTCGTCGGTGTCTTGCACGTAGGGCCGCACGCCGACGGTGTTGGTGTACGGGTAGCAGGCAATCTTCGGCTGGTTGCCGTTGTTCGTCTTGCACCGCTGGTCGACGGTGCCGAACTTCCACGACTCGGTGCGGGTGGCGGTGAGCATCGCGAGGAACTCCTGCCAGCCCTCGAGGCGCCCGCCGCGCATCTGCCCCCAGCCTTGAATCAGTCCGTTCTTCACGTTCCCGACCTGGGCCTTGTTGGCGGCGTCGATCCACCCCTGGAGGTTCTTCGTCGAGAAGGTGCCGAAGTAGAACATCGAGCCCGTCCACTGGCCTTCGGGGCGCTCGACGTAGCGGAGCGTGACCGCGGTGGTGGCGTCTCGCGTGCTCACGAGCACCTTGCCCTCCCAGCGCACCGCCTGCACGCCGCCCGCGTTCGACACCTGCACCACGGGGCACGGCGAGATGCCGCCCGCGTCGGGCACGCGGGTGGTGTCAGCGCAGTTGGGGCTCAGCCGCAGCGCCACCGAGGGGTCCTGCACCGCCATCTGCGAGGGCACCTGCAGCTTCAGCCACCACAGCGGGCACTCGTTGCGAGCCGCGTCGCACGCCACGTAGACGCCGGCGTCGTTCGTCTTCGCGTCGACGGTCTCGGTTCGGCCGTCGGCGTAATAGATGGTGTGCGAGACCTTTCGAATGGTGACGTCCTGGGTGATGGCCGACTTGGGCAGCACCTGGAACGAGCCCGTCGTCTGCACGTTCGAGAGGTCGATGCTCTCGACAGGAATCTCGAGGCCGCCGTTCGGCAGAGCGGTCTGCGACATCTGCGATGACTGCGTGCGGCCGATGGGCAGACAGAAGCCGTTCTGCCCGTCATTGGCCGTGCAGGAATAACCGGCAGGGCACGGAGCCCCCGCGCTCGCGTTGACGTTGCAGGTGCTGCGGCAGGCCTTGCGGAAGCAGCCCATGCCGCTCGAGCAGTCGGCGTTGGCCTCGCAGTTCGAGTAGCAGCCGCCGGCGAGGCACACCTGGAAGAAGGGGCACTCCGAGTCCTGCGTGCAGCCTGGCTTCGAGGCGCCCGGCAGCAGACAGCTGCCCTGGGTGCAGGTGCGGTCGGGCAGACAGCCGGGGAAGACGTTGTCGGTCGAGCACTCGCGCTGGCCACCGTCGAGCTCGTCGAGGTCGTCACGGCACGAGGTGTAGCAGGCCGGGTTCGCCGGAGGCAGCTGCTGCGCGCTGAGGCAGAGGCCCGTCGAGCAGGCCAGGCCCGCGTTGCAGCCGTTGTTGGTGCCACACTGACAGCCGGCCGTTCCGGGGTTGCAGAAGACGCAGGTGCCGGTCGCCGAGTCACAACGCGCGCCCTTGTGGCAGCGGCCGTTCGCCAGACACGCTCCGCCCTCGAAGCCCGTGCCGTCGACGCACACCGTGTTCTCGAGACAGACGAAGCCGACGTCGCAGGCGCCGGCGAGACAGCCGCAGTCCTTCGAGCCGGGCGCGCACCCCGAGGCCACGCAGAACCCGTTGGTGCAGGTGTCGCCAGCGCCGTTGCACTCGTTGCCGTTGCGGCAGACACAGCCCTTGTCACCGGCCACGCACGTCATCGCCTCGCACGTGCCACCCATGCAGAGCAGCTGCTCTCCGCGCGCGTTGCGGGCGCACTTGTTCTCCATGGCGCAGGCACAGCCCTGCGTGCCGACGACACACTCCTGCTGCTCGCCACCATCGGAGCCGGGAGTGGGCGCTGGGCAGCCCAGCACGACGGACAAACAGAGCCCGGCGAGAAGAACGCGCGTGGTGGTGTTCATGGTGAACCTTTCAGGAGAGGCGGAAAACTCTGTCAGAAGCGGTGCCCGCGAATCCAGCGGGCGGGCATCGAAATCAGCGCAGCGTGATGGTGGCGTTGGCGAGCTTCTGGCCCGCCGAGTCGACGCAGGTCACCTTCGAGACGGTGATGCCCGTCGGGGCGCCTGCGATGGAGACGCCCACGCCCCCCGACGGAAGCCGGCCGTCGGTCGGAGCGACGAACGAAAAGGCAACGCGCGGCGCTTCACGCACGAACGCACCCTGCACGCCGTTCGAGAACGTGACGTCGGTCACCGTGTTGCCGGTGCTCTCGGTCAACAGCACCTCGCAGCCGCGGGCGTTGACGTCACTGACCTGCACCCCCGCCGTCGTCGGAGAGATGCACTTGTTGTCACCGCACACGAGGCCGTCGTTGCAGACGTTGGCCTCTTTGCACGTGCAGTCCTTCGCGCCAGGCGTGCAGGGGTTGCCGCAGGTGCAGGCCGAGGCGGCGAGCACGAGGAAGAAGACGAGGGCAGAGAGCTTGTTCATGGGTCGCTCAGTTCAAGGTCGAGGTGGCGTCGGGAAGCTTGACGGACGTCGGGTTCGAGCTGCTCGGCAGACTCTGCGAGCGCGGCCGGGGCAGGCTGGTGTCATTCGTCTTGATGGGGAGCTGCACGGTCAGGCCCGGCTCTCCTTTGGGTCCCATCGGGCCGGTGGCGCCGGTCAGGCCGGTGTCGCCCTTCGCACCGTCATCACCCTTGTCACCCTTGTCGCCCTTGTCACCCTTGTCGCCTTTGTCTCCCTTGTCGCCTTTGTCTCCCTTGTCGCCCTTGTCACCCTTGTCGCCTTTGTCTCCCTTGTCGCCCTTGTTGTAGTCCTTCTTGCGATCGTTCTTCTTGATGCGACTGCGATCGAAGTCGTTGATGCCGGTGACGAGGGTTCCGAGACCAGAGATGGAGTTGCCGACGGCCGCGGTCACGGCAGCGCGGTTGGCGGCGTCGCGGTCGTTGTCGGCGTTGACGGCTGCGAAGGCTCCCGCGATGGAGACGGCCGCAGCGGCGACCGCCAGGAAGATGCCGATGGCCTTCACGATGAACTTGCGGGTCGCGGTGCGCTTTCGGGCCGGCGAGTAGTCCTTGAGGCCGGTCGGGTCGATGCGGTTGCTGAAGTTGTTCGACGCGTAGGCGTAGCCGACGGCGCTCTGGCCGAAGTCGTCGACGTTCTCTTCGGTCGAGAGCTGGTAGAGCGGGTCGACACTCATCCACCGGCCGGTGAGCGGGTCGAGCTCGCGGAAGCCGAGGTGCACGAGCCCGGTCGCCTTGACGTGCTCGCCGCCCGTGAAGCCGTACGCGTCGACGAAGCCGGTCGACGCCCGGCTGGCACCCATCGGGTAGAAGCTCTGCTCGGCGCGCAGCGCTCCGTTGGCGTCGGTCGCCGCGATGGTGGAGCGCAGGTGGTCTGCGTGCAGCCAGGTGACGTCATCGACGAGCAGGCGGCGCGCGGAAGAAGCGAGCAGCGCAGGCACCGCAGAGGGCGCGGGGCCGTCGATGAGCGTGACGGCGTTGGTGGCGGCCGCCTGCGCGAGCCAGGCATCGGAGATGTCGATGATGCGGTCTCCCATCACCGTCTTCGAAGGGCCGGTTCCGGTCGCGGGCGCGAGGTCAGAGAGCACGAGCGGCGCCGTGGCCGCCGACTGAATGCGGGCCAGGCGCAGGTCGCCGACCCGCAGGTAGAGGTTGGCGATGCCGTCACGCACCTCGAGGCTGGGCTCGGCGTAGAGCGTGGTCGACGCGCCTTCGACGCGCTTGACGCGTTCGGGGCCCGCGCCCGAGAAGAACTGAGCCTGCACGGCGCCGTCCTTCTCGACCTTGGTGAGCCGGTTGAAGACGTCTCGCTGGAACGAGACGCCGCCGCGTGACGAGGTGCTGCCCCGCTCGTCCTGCGCGTAGTCGATGGTGCCAGCCTTCGCCGCGGCGTTCGGCTTGTTGGGGTTGTAGGTGATGGCGCCGACGTGAGCGGGGCTGGCCGCGCCGAGGCTCGAGGTCACGTTGGTGACGTTGTCGATGTCGTCCATCGTGAACGAGAGCAGCTCGGGGTCGCCCGAGGGCCTGGGCAGGTTGACCGTCTTGACGCGGTTCCACGCGTCGTAGGTCATGGTCGCGGCGTGGCGCACCGGCGTCTGGCGGGTCGCCGCGTCAGCGACGGTGAGAATGTTGCCCACCGCGTCGCGCGTGTAGCTGAAGTCGACGAGCGGCGAGCCGTCTTTGAGGGTCGTCTTGAGCGCCGAGAGGGCGAGCCGCTGGTCGTAGTCGAACGACGAAGCGACGCCGTTGGCGAACTCGAGCTTCTGCAGCTGGCCGCGCGGGTTGTAGGTGAAGGCCGTGACGTAGTTCGGAATGCTCTTGAGGCGGCCCAGGCCATCGAAGGTGCGCTGCAGTTCGAGCCCGCCGGGGAAGCTGGTGGAGATCTCTCGGTTGCCGCCGTCGTAGCGGCGCCGGGTCACGAACGAGACGCCGTCGACCGAGCGCTCGAGGTAGGTGAGGTTGCCCTTGGTGTCGTAGCCGCGCCGCTCGGTGCCCGCGGGGTACTTGACCTCGGCCAGCCGCGCCGCAGCGTTCGTGCAGTCGATGCAGCCCGAGCGCAGGTCGTAGGTGAAGGTGATCTTCGAGCCGGCCTCGTCGGCCTCGTCCCACTGCGCGACCAGTCGGTTCGCCGAGTCGAACTGCTGGCGCAGCACCTTGTTGCGGGCGTCGGTCTGCTTCACGACGTTGCCGTTCGCGTCGTACTCGTAGCGCGTGGTGCCAGCGTTGGGGTCGGTGATGCTGAGCACCCGGTCGAGGAAGTCGAAGGTCTGCGACTTCACGTTACCGGCGGGGTCCTTGATGCTCGCGAGCCGGCTCAGCGAATCGTACGAGACCTCGGTGCGCGGCTGCGGGCCCGAGGCGGTGAGCGCGCGCTGCATGGCGACGATTCGACCGAGGCCATCGAACTCGATGGTGGTGGGCGTGTTGAAGAAGGGGTTGCCGGTCTGGGTGTCGTTCTCGTCGTAGAGGCGCTTGAAGAGCGGGCCGTGTTCGGTGCGCTTCACGGTGCCGTCGGGGGCCGTCTGCGTCAGCACGCGGCCGAGCGGGTCGAAGGTGTAGCGCGCCGAAGGCACGCCCATCGGAGGCGCCGTGTCACAGGTGCCCGTAGCGGCCGTGAAGGGAAGGAACTCACGCACCACCGCGCCGCGGCTGTCGAACTCGGTGAAGCCCGACACCTGCCAGGTCGAGGCGTCGAGCTTGGTGCGCACCTGGAAGACGCGCCCCTTGCCGTCGAGGCACCGTGCCTGAACGATGTCGAGGCCGCTCGTCGGAGAGCTGCGGCTCTGAACGAGGAACCGGCTCGACGGGTCGCCCAGCTCGTAGACGTACTCCTCGGCGGGGTTGGCGTCGGTGTCACCCTGGTCGAGCAGGCGCACGAGCCGGTTGTGGTCGTCGTAGCGGTATCGCGTCTGCAGCACGGGCGCCGCGGGCGCGTTGTTGGCGACCGGGTACCAGGTCGAAGCCTGGGCTGGCTGCTCCCAGGCGACGTCGATGACGTAGTCGCGCTTGAGCGAGGTGACGTCTCCGGCGCCGAGGCGAATCTCGGTCGAGACGACGTTGGAGCCGGCCGCGTCGAACGTCGACAGGCGGCGGTGCGTCGCCGAGCCCGCCACCGAGCCGGC
>JAEUJR010000459.1 GCA_016793585.1 Archangium sp. | reverse complement strand
CTCACAGGTGAGCGGCCTCTTCGACGCGATCTTCACGCAGTCGAACTGATCGACGCACTCTTCGTTGCAGCCGGTGACGACGAGGACCAACGCGGCGGCGACGAGGCGGGAAGACATGGGCGGGCCTCTTGTATCGAAGGGCTCGAAGGGTTTCATCGGAAAGGCGGGGCGTGGCGTGCGGCGCGCCAGACAGCTAGGAGCGTGCTCGTGCGTACGCTCGGTCTGGTTCTGGTTCTTCTCTTCGTCGCGTGTGGCCCCACCGAGCAGCCGACCGGGCCGATTCGCACCTGCGAGCGCGTGCTCAAGTTCGCTCCGGCGAAGAGCCTCGACGCGGTGAACGTGCGCGGTGAGTGGAATGCGTTTGCTCCCGAGCCGATGACCCGACGTACCGACGGCACCTGGGAGTTCCGCAAGACGCTCGAGCCGCGCGCCAACGGCTACGCCTACCGCTTCGATCTCGGCGCCGACGGGTTGATCCTCGATCCGTCGACCGGCTTCACGCGCTGGCTCGGAGAAACCGAGTACTCCCGCCTCTTCGCTCCCGACTGTTCAGCCCCATTGCTCGAGGTGACGAACTTCCTCACGACGAACGCGGGCTCGATGACGGTCTCGGTCACGGCGTACCTCGGCACCTCGAAGGCTGCCCTCAAGCCGCCGAAGCTCACGCTCGATGGCGAAGTGCAGTCCGCTCCGTTCGACAAGCTCACAGGCGTCTTCACCTTCGACGCGACCGGGCTTTCGCAGGGCAAACACACCGCGAAGATCACCCTCGAAGACGACGCGGGGAAGACCGCCGAGCCCGTGCTGCTCCCGTTCTGGATCGAGCGGGAACCGTTCAAGTGGGAAGAGGCGATTCTCTATTTCGTCTTCACCGATCGCTTCCGCGACGGAGACACCTCGCTCAACAAGCCCACCGACAACGTGCCCACGCAGGCGAACTACCAGGGCGGAGACTTTCGCGGCGTCACCCAGGCGATCGAAGACGGCTACTTCGACAAGCTCGGCGTGCGCGCGCTGTGGCTGTCTCCTCCTGACGCGAATCCCGACGGCGCGTTCGATGGTTCCTACGGCCAGAAGTACACCGGCTACCACGGCTACTGGCCCAGCCAGCCGCGCACGGTGCAGCCGCGGTTCGGTTCGCTGGCGGATCTGAAGGCCCTGACGAAGGCCGCTCACGCTCGCGGCATTCGTGTGCTCACCGACCTCGTCCTCAATCACGTGCACGAGCAACACCCGTACGTTGCGCAGCACCGTGACGACGGTTGGTTCAACATCGGCAACGGCTGCGTGTGCGGCACCAATGGCTGCGGCTGGGAAGAGAAGCCGCTCGTCTGCTCGTTCACGTCGTACCTGCCTGACTACAACTGGCGGAACACGGCCATGGGCGATCAGTTCGCCGCCGACACCATGTGGTGGCTCGAAGAGGCCGATCTCGACGGCTTCCGGCTCGACGCCGTGAAGCACCTCGATCACATCGGCGGCCGCACCATCAACCAGCACCTCGCGAAGATCAGCGCGATCACCAACACCGACTACTACCTCGTCGGAGAGACCTTCACCGGCGTCGACGGCCGCTCGCAGATTCGGTCGTACATCGGCCCGCAGGAGCTCGATGGGCAGTTCGATTTCCCGCTCTATTGGCCGGTGGTGCAGGCGTTCGGGCGCGGTGACTCGCTGGTGCAGGTCGACGACGCTGTTCGTGCAAGCGAGGCCTATTACACGCCCGAGACGCTCAACTCGCCGTTCCTCGGGAACCACGACGTCGCGCGCTTCATCTCGATCGCCGCGAATCAGATCGACTCCGACGCGAACGGCCAGGCGTGGAGCAACAACAAGCCGCCAGCCACCATCGAGAGCGACGAGCCGTTTCAGCGCACGAAGTGGGCGTTCGCGTTCATCCTCACGCAGCGAGGCGTGCCACTCATCTACTACGGCGACGAGATCGGCCTGCCTGGCTCGGGAGACCCCGACAATCGCCGCCCGATGAAGTGGACCAACCTGACCTCGCGCGAAGCCGATCTGCTCGACTTCATGCGCAAGGTGGGCACGGCGCGGAGGCAGAGCAAGGCGCTGCGAAGTGGCGTGCGCGACACGCTGATCATCGAGCGCGATCTCTATGTCTTCCAACGCGCCACCGAAGACGACGGCGCCATCGTCGCGATCAACCGCGCAGGGGAGCGCACGGTGAACCTGAGTCCGCAGCGCGCGTTGGCTCGTCTGCCGATTTCACTCAAAGATGCCGTGACCGGCGCCTCGGTGACGATCCCCGCATCTGGTCAGCTCACGATTCCGGCGCGCAGCACGATGGTGCTCGTCAAACAGTGACGAAGCGGGCCCCGAGGGTGGCGGCCAGCATCTGATGTGTCTCAGTCGCGCCCATCACCACGCACTTCTGCGGTGAGAGCTTCGCGCGGTGACAGCCCTCGAGGATCAAGCCGGGCAGGGGAGGCCGGCACCAGCACGTTGGCGGCCCACCTCCATGCGGACAGATGAGCGACACGGCTCCGAGCCGCAGCGCAGCCGCTTCGACGGCAGCCTTGTCGGTCTCGGTCCACGCGAAGACGAAGGTCGGCTCGTCAGTGCGTTCGACCTTCGTCGCGACCTCGAAGGCGACGAATCGACCGGTGCCTCCGTCACGCGCTGAGCGCACGAACGGCCGGGTCTCGAGCACGTCGAAGCCCTCGTCCTTCGAGGGCGGCTCCAGTTCGCGCACCGTGCGGAAGTGAGACAGCGGCGTGAGCCCGGTGTTGTCGCGCTGCTTCTTCAACTCCTCCGGCCCCAGCAGTCGCCCGTGCGCGTCGAGCATGCGTTGAATGACGTTCACCTGCGCTTCATGCAGCGGCACGTCGAGCCAGATGCCTCGCACCTTCGCGGCCTGCTTCTTCGCGGCCTCGATCGTCGACGCTCGTGAGGCGCGCGTGGTGTACGTGTTGTCGAGCACGGCATGCGTGGCGCCCTGCGCGAGCGCGCGAGACATCGCCAGCGCCGTGTCCTTCATCGTTCCGCCGAGCAGATCGCGGTTGAAGCGCGCGAAGCCGTTGCTCACGTACTCGTCGACGAGGCGCGACTTGCCCGAGCCTTGAATGCCCATGAGCAGCACCACCTCGGAGCGCGTGCTGCTCGCCGACGTCACCGCTGGGGCAGGCGCAGCGAGGGCAGGGAAGGCCTCACGAAGTCGGGCCCGCTCCGCGTCGGTGAACACGACCGCTCCTGCGGTCGCCGCGTCGATGATCGTCTGCGGCCGACGGGCTCCCGGAATCACGCTCACCAGCGGGTTGAGATCGAGCACCGCCGCCAACGCGATGGCCGCCTCAGACACGCGATGCGAACCGGCCAACTCCCGAAGTACGGAAGAACCACTGAGGCGGTTGATTCGCTTCGGCCCACCGAGCGGCGAATGCGCCATCACGTCGAGGCCACGCTCGAAGCACCGCGCCAGCACGCCCGACAATCGCGCACGATCGTCGAAGACCGACAGGCTCTGCTGCACCGCCGAGATCGGCGCGATCGTCAGCGCCTCGTCGATCTGCCCGACCGTCACGTTCGACAGCCCGATTCGTTTCGCGAGACCGCGCGTCAGCACCTCGCCCAGTGCGCGTACCGACGTCGCGAACGGCACTGACGGGTCAGGCGCGTGCAACAGATAGAGGTCGGGCGTACGACCCAGCGAGGTCGCCGTTCGTTCGGCGTCTTCGATGATGGACTTCGCCCGCCCATCGGGCCGCCACGCACCACCGGGCCGACGGAGCCCGCCCTTGCTGACGATGACCGCGTCTGCGTACCCCGAGAGCGCTTGCGCGAGCAGCCGCTCGTTCTCTCCGAGGTCGTCGTGCGCGCAATACGCCGTCGCCGTGTCGAAGAGCCGAACGCCAGCCCCGAGGGCAGCATGAATCACGGCGATCGGCTCGGGCGTTGGTTCGGTCGACAACCGCATGCACCCGAGCCCGATGCGCGGAAGCACTCAGACCTTCTTCGTGTCGCTCGTCTGCCCACCGAACAAGGGCGCGGGAGCGACGAGGTAATCCGACCAGCGACCCTTCTCCTTCTCTTCGAGCACGCGAATCTCGGCGCGAATGCGCTCCCACTCGGTCGGCGCGATGCCCAGAAAGACCTGCACGAGGTGCGGGTCGAGCTGTGTTCCACCGAGCCGCCCGATCTCGCTGAACGCAACGGCTGCCGTCGAACCTTTGCGATACGGCCGGTCGGAGGTGATGGCGTCGAAGGTGTCGGCGATGCAGAAGATTCGCGCGCCGATCACGATCTCTTCGCCCTTGAGCGCGCGCGGGTAGCCGCGACCATCGAAGCGCTCCTGGTGCTGGTAGACGATCTGCGCCGCGTCTTGCAGGTACGGAATGTTCGCCAGCATGCGGTAGCCCATCTCGGGGTGTTTGCGCATCTCGACCCATTCTTCGGGCGAGAGCGGGCCGGGCTTGAGCAGAATGTTGTCGCGCACGCCGATCTTCCCGATGTCGTGCAGCAGCGCGCCCTGCTCGATGTGCATCAGCATGTCGCCCGCGAGCCCGGCCGCTTCGGCGATGCGTCGGGTGAACTTCGCCACCCGCCACGAGTGCCACTGCGTCTCGGTGTCGCGATAGTCGAGCGCGCGAATCATGCCCTCGAGCAGACCGTTCGTGCGTTCGACGACCTGCTGCTCGAGCACGGCGTTCAGCGTGGCGAGGCCTTCGTTGCGTTGCGCGAGCTCCTTCGTCAGCCGCCGGTTCTCTTGAACGAGCCGGTAGTAGTCGACCGCCTGCTGCAACCCGAATCGCAGGTCGTGCAGCTGCCACGGCTTGCCGATGATTCGAAACACCTCACCGCGATTCACCGCTTCGATCGCGACCTTGAAGTCGTTCGCAGCCGTGATCAGCAACCGCACCGCGTCTGGCCGCTTCGCGCGCAACACGCCCAGCAGCTCGACGCCGTTGAGGTTCGGCATCATGAAATCGGTGAGCACGAGATCGAAGTCGGTCTCTTGCGCCGCATCGAGCGGATCGTTGTGCACGGTGACGGGGTGGCCCATCGACTCGAGCACCCGCCGCAGCACTTCGGTGATCGACGGGTCGTCATCGACGACGAGAAAACGCTCCATGTCGTTGATACTCCTGAACTTCTTCTGCGGGGGCCCCGACTCTAGCGCCGCCGCACAATTGTGGACCTGAAAGTGTCGGTGCAACGCTTTTCTGGCCGCAAGCCTGAAGCGTCGTCTACCATCGCGTCACCTTATGGCGAGAGGCGCGACGCGCGCGAAGTCTCCGGTCCCTCAAGCGCCTGCGGCATCGGGGCGTGTTCCAGTCATCGTGATGGGCCTCGGCGTCATCGGCCAGGAGATCGCGAAGGCTGCGCTGGCGCACGACGAGGTCGAGCTGATCGGCGCCGTCGACACCAGCCCCCAGCTGACCGGCAGAGCGCTGAGCGACGTGCTCGGTCAGCCGGTGGGGCAATTGAAGATTCAGTCGTCGCTCTCGGCGGCGGTTGCTCGGCGCAAGGGCGTGGTGCTGCTGCACGCGACCGGCTCGCGGCTTCCGCAAGTGAAGGATCAGCTGCTCGAGGCGATGTCTCACGGGCTGCACGTCGTCTCGACCTGCGAAGAGCTCGCGTTCCCCTGGTTTCACCACCCCGAGATCGCCGAGAAGCTCGACGCCGCAGCGCAGCGGGCAGGCGTGTCGATCGTCGGCAACGGCGTGAACCCGGGCTTCGTGCTCGATCGCCTCGTCGCCACCGTCGGGCAGGTCTGCGGCGCCGTTCATCACGCGAAGGTCTCTCGCACTGTCGACGCCCGCACGCGTCGCGAAGCCCTGCAGCGCAAGGTCGGCGCCGGGCTCTCGGAGGACGAGTTCTTCAAGCTCGTCGACCAGGGCCGTATTGGTCACGTGGGCCTGGTGGAGTCGGCGGCGCTCTGTGCGCTCGGCCTCGGGCTCGACTGCGACGACTACGAAGAAGAGCTGACGCCCGTGTTCGCCGAAGAAGAGATCTCCGGCGGCGCCTTTACGGTGAAGAAGGGGCAGGTCGCGGGCATGCACCAGGTCGCGGTCGCGCTCGACGACGGCCAGGAGCGCGTTCGCCTCGAGCTCACGATTGCGCTCGGCGCCGACGAGCCCGGTGATGTGATCGAGCTCGACGCTGATCCGAAGATCAAGGTCCTCATCCCCGGTGGCATTCCCGGAGATCGCGCCACCGCGCATCTGGTCGTCAACGCTGCACCCCGCATGACTGCCTCGGAGCCCGGG
>JAEUJR010000726.1 GCA_016793585.1 Archangium sp. | reverse complement strand
GCCCGGGTAGCTGTAGTTGTACTCGGGGCACGCGATGAGCAGGCCCGTCGCGCCACGCACGCGCGCCTTGAAGTCGACCATCGCCGCCGGCGGGTTCGCATCTGACGTGTCAGGGTCGTAGATGGGAATGTTCGCGGCCTTGAAGTTCCACGCGTCGACCTCGATGCCTCGTGCCAGCAGCCCTTTCACCGCGATGGCGAGCAGCTGCTCGTTCCACGACCCGGTGCGAAGGCTGCCGGAGAAGGCGAGCACCTTCATCCGCCGATTTCCTTCTTGGCGGCGGCGATGGTGCCGTCGATGAGGGCGCGAATCTCTTCGAGGCGCTCCTTCGTCTTGGCCTCGTAGCGAACGACGAGAATCGGCGTGGTGTTCGACGACCGAATGAGGCCCCAGCCGTCGGGCCAGGTGACGCGCACGCCGTCGACTTCGATGAGGTTCAGGCCCTTCGCGCGCAGCATCTCGGTGCAGCGCTTCACGAGCGCGGTCTTCTTCTCTTCCACCGTGTCGAAGCGCAGCTCGGGGCTCGAGTACGTCACCGGCACGTCGGCGAGCATCGACGAGAGCGTGCCCTTCTCGTTCGAGAGAATCTCGAGCAGGCGGGCGGCGGTGTACGGCGCGTCGTCGAAGCCGAAGAAGCGGTGTTTGTAGAAGATGTGGCCGCTCATCTCGCCGGCGAGCTCGGCGTGCAGCTCCTTCATCTTGGCCTTGATGAGCGAGTGGCCCGTCTTCCACATGACGGGCTTGCCGCCGTGCTTCGCGATGTCGTCGTACATGGTGAAGCTGCACTTCACCTCGCCGACGATGGGAGCGCCCGGCACGGCCTTGAGCACCGCGCGAGAGAGCAGAATCATCAGCTTGTCGCCCCAGATGATCTCACCGTGCTCGTCGACGACGCCGATGCGGTCGGCGTCACCGTCGTAGGCCACGCCGAGGTCGGCCTTCTCTTTCTTCACGGCCGCGATGAGCAGCTCGAGGTTCTTGGCCACCGTGGGGTCGGCGTGGTGGTTGGGGAAGCGGCCGTCGGGCTCGCAGTACAGCGGCACCACGTCGTAGCCGAGCTTCTGGAGCATCGGCACCGAGACGATGCCACCGACACCGTTGCCGGCATCGACGACGACCTTGAGCTTCTTGGGACCGCGCGTGACGGTCGAGGTCACGAAGTGCAGGTACGGCGTGCAGGCGTCGAACGAGGTGACGGTGCCGGGCGTGCCCTTCTCGAAGTCGCGCGTCTCGATGAGCGTGCGCAGCTGCTGAATCGTCTCGCCGTAGAAGGTCGTCTTGCCGACGCCCATCTTGAAGCCGTTGTACTCGGGCGGGTTATGGCTGCCGGTGATGACCGCGAGGCCGTCGACGGGCAACGTGTTCGCCGCGAAGTAGACGACCGGAGTCGGCACGACGCCGACGTCGATGACGTGAATGCCAGTCGAGGTCGCGCCCTTGATGAAGGCCGCCTGAAAGCGCGGGCCCGACTCGCGAGCGTCACGCCCGACGACGATGGTGCTGCCGTGCGCGCGCTTGACCATCGTGGCGAGGCCGCGGCCGAGGTCTTCGACGACGGCATCAGTGAGGTCTTTGTCCACCAGCCCGCGAACGTCGTACTCCCGGAAGATCTGAGGGTTCATGCCGACGTGCCCTAGCAAAGCGGGCCCATCGTCGACAGAGCGAGTTACTGCCCGATGCGTGGTGCGTCAGGCGTCGCTTCGACCTTCACCGACCAGGTCGCCGGGTGATGAAGGGAGCAACAGCCGCACCCAGGTGGCTCCGGCCGGGTCGTGACCGGAGCCACCAGAAACAACACACGTTACGCGGCCTCCGGCACCAGATTCGGGGTGGGAGCAGGCGCCGCCGGCACGTTCGGCGACGCCGCGCGCTCGGTCTGCGTGTTCGCGGCGGTGCCAGTCAGCGCCCTGGGCTTGCGCACCGACGCCTTGCGGTCGCGAACCACGACGCCCTTCACTGCGAGAAACGCCTTGGCCTGCGCGACGACGGACACGGCGCGGTAGTAGGCACCGTTGAGCTCGCGGGTGCCTGCCTCGGTGTGGGCCTCGACCGACTTGATGGCCTTCTCGGCCTCGATGAACTGGGCGCGCTGCTGCATGAGGCCCTCGCCGAGCGCCTTGCCGAAGCCAGGCACGCGGGTGAGGTAGTGCGCGATGTGCGCGGACGAAGCCTGCGGGTCTGCGTCGTCGGCCTTGAGCACATCGTTCGCGATCTGGACGCCGAAGAGCGTGCAGACCTCGGCGCCGACCCGAATGAGGCCGAGCAGCTTCTTCTCAGATGCGTCGAGCTGCTGGCTCTCCTTCACATACTCGGCGACGACGCCCTCGGCCTTCTCGCGCGCAGTGCGCAGGTCGAGCTCCGACTTCTGCACGGCGTCGTACAGCTCGGCGCCGTCCTCCACGGTACGGAGCTGCGACGAGATACCTCCCGAGCGCTCGAGGTGGGTGGGGAGCTTGCTGATGATGCTGCGAGCTTCGGTGATCTTCTTCTTGTCCATGACTGCGTTCCTCTTCGGTGAGTCGCCCGGGGAAGTCCGTGCGATGGAATGAGGAAGAGCAGCGCCTGCGCCAGGTCAAAATGAGTCATTTCTCGGGTGCGGAGGACCTGAAAGTCTTACCCGCGGGACTCGGCACTACCGCGGGGAAGACTTTCAGCAGTCGGCAGTCCCGCGGGTAAGACTTTCAGGCCGACGATGGGCTGTCGGGAACTCTCGCGCGACGTGAAGCCCACAGCGGAGACTCCAAGTGGGCATCGGCGCACGTCGGAGCAATCAAACACGTGGCCGCGGCCAATCAGTGAAGGTGACCTGGTCACGCTCCGAGTGAAACCAGTGACGGTCCTGCTTCTCGAGCGTGATGGGTCTCGGGAAACAACTCGGCACCCAGCCTGCGCCACAGCTCACCGGCAGAGTAAGAACCCCGCTCATGGCTCCAAGACTCGACCTTCGCGCCCAGGGCGACTCCGATCTCGAAGCGAAGCTGCTCGCCGACCCGCACATCAAGCGCATCGTCGACGAGGCCGAGAAACAGAAGGACCTCGGCATTCGCCGCTCGTTCCTCGCCACGGCCCTGCGCGTGACGGCGCCGATGTCTCCCCGCCTCGCCACGCTCGTCGCCCACTGCACGAAGACGCTCGGCTTCGAGGGCGTGCTCGAGACGTACGTGTACCCCGACGCGAGCTTCAACGCGGGCATGGCGCGCCCAGAAGACGGCCGCGTCTTCATGCTGTTCTCCTCGTCACTCTTCGAATCGTTCGATGACGAGGAGCTCAAGTTCGTCATCGGCCACGAGCTCGGGCATCACCTCTTCGGCCATCACCGGCTGCCCATGAAGGCCCTCGTCGAGTCGTCGATGGTCGGCGTCGCCGCCACCCAGCTCTTCGCCTGGAGCCGCTACGCCGAGATCTCCGCCGACCGCGCTGGCCTCACCTGCGCTGGCAAACTCGACGGCGTCACCAGCTCACTCCTCAAGCTCGCCTCGGGCCTGCGTCAGGGCCTCACCAGCATGCGCGCCGAAGATCTCATCTCGCAGCTCGGCGACATGCAGGAAGAGCTCGGCAAACGCTCCGCCGACGACGCCAACCGCAAACCCCAGCCCGACTGGTTCGCCACACACCCGTTCAGCCCGCTCCGCCTGCAGGCCGCCAACGCCTTCTCACGCGCCGAACAGTTCGCCGGAACCGGCCTCTCACGCACGCAGCTCGAGACCGAAGTCGCCGAGCTCATGGCCGTGATGGAGCCCACCTACCTCGACGACAAAGGCGAGATTCCCGAAGCCATGCGCCGGCTGCTGCTCGCGGGCGGAGTCGCCGTCGCCAGCGCCAACGGCGAGCTCGACGAGAAGGAGCGCAAGGTGCTCGAGCGCTTCTTCGGCCCCGGCTCCGTCGACCGCGTCAACGTCAAGGCGCTCACCGACGACTTGCCGCGGCGAATCTCGAACGCCGTCGCCGTCGTGCCGGTGCTCCGCCGTGGCCAGGTGCTGCGTGACTTGTGCCTCGTCGCGCGCGCCGATGGTCACGTGAGCGCAGAGGAGCGGACGCTGCTGCTCGACCTCGCCACGAAGCTCGGCGTCGAAGTCACCCTCGTCGATCGCGCGCTGGGCGCCGAGCTCTCTCTCGACTGACTGCAAGAAACACCACGACCCCGATGGAGCGCTTTGCTCCAACCGGGGTCGGGAGAACTGAACGTCGACTGCTCGACTCAGCGGCGGCTGAGCATCGCGTTGCTGCGAGCCTGCGGCGCGGTGTTCGAGATGCGGGCCATCGGGGCAGGAAGCAGCGCCCGCATCTCCGACACACGCATGTCGGGCATCCACCGGAGCATCAACACGTTCGCCGGCGCGTCCGGCAGCACCTTGCCCAGCACGATGGGCTTCGACGGCGTCTTGGCGGCGATGAGCAGCCCCATCGAGATGGCGAGCAGAATGGCGGCGAGCGCGATTCCCACCGCGCGAACCCGCTTGTCATCCATCATCGTCTCGAACTTCTCGCTGAACGTGTCCATGGGCGGGCGGCAATGCGAGGCCCTTGCCAAGCCCTGCGCCACCCCTGATCCGCAGGGTTATGTCGCCCACCGGTGTCTATTGCAGGTCACGTGGAACATCGGCGCGTCGCTGATCTGGAGTTTCCTCGTTCCACGTTCAGACCTTTGACAGTCGCGGGGAGCGTTCTCGCGCCCTGAGAAACCTCAGGCGAGGCGCACCTTGTCGGTCGTCGGCAGCACCCGCAGCAGCAGCTCGATCAACCGCGGCAGCCGCAACGGCTTGGTGAGGCAGTCGGTCATTCCAGCGTCGAGGCAGGCCTGCAGGTCTTCCTGCATCGCGTTCGCGGTGAGCGCCACGATGGGCGTCGCGTCACCGCGCGCCCGCACCGCCCTCGTCGCGCTGAGGCCGTCGAGCACCGGCATCTGCAGGTCCATGAGCACGAGGTCGAAGTGGTCTCTCGCGAGCACCTCGAGCGCCTCGGCGCCGTTGCCCGCCGTCATCACCTCGAGCCCCAGCTTCGAGAGCAGCCCCGACGCGACTCCGATGTTGATGCTGTTGTCGTCGACGACGAGCGCGCGGCCCGAGAAGCGCCACTCGGTGCTGACCGGCGTGTGCTGGGGACTCAGGTCTGTCTGTGCCAGCAACAGCTCGAGCGTGAAGGTCGAACCCTTGCCCACCTCGCTCGAGAGCAGCAGCCGCCCATTCATCGCCTCGACGAGCTGCCGCGAGATGGCGAGGCCCAGACCGGTGCCCGAGGTGTCGACCGAGAGCTGCGAAAAGGGCAGGAAGAGGCGGCTCTGATCAGCCGCGTCGATGCCCGGGCCGGTGTCACGCACCGAGAGCCGCAGTCGATGGTGCGTTCCTTCCGCCTGCCCTTCGACCCGCACCACGATGCTGCCCGCTGGCGTGAACTTGATGGCGTTGGTGACGAGGTTGCCGAGCACCTGCTTGAGCCGAACCGCGTCACCCAGCAGGCGCAGCGACGCAGGCACCTCGAGCTCGGCCGACAGCGTGAGCCCCTTCGCCTGCGCACGTGCCCGGTTCAGATCGACGATCTCGCCCACCACCTGCGCCGGCAGAAAAGGAGCGCTCTGCAGCTCGAAGCGGCCCGACTCCACCCGCGCGTGGTCGAGCAGGTCGTTGATGAGCGCGAGCAGCGTGCCCCCCGAGCGGTGAATCGTCGCCAGCCGCTCGCGCGTCACCAGAGACACCTCGTCGAGCATCGCGAGCTCGGTGGTGCCCAGCACGCCGTTGAGCGGCGTTCGAATCTCGTGGCTCACCTTCGCGAGGAAGCGGCTCTTCTCACGGTTCGCCGCCTCAGCAGCTTCGCGCGCCTGGTTGAGGGTGGCGATAGTGCGCTCGTGGCCCGACTCGTAGAGGAACCCGATGAGGAAGATGGTGGGCGCGAGCACGAACACGCGCACGAGCTGGGCATCGAACATCTGCCGCTCGAGGTCGGTCTCTGGGCGCAGCAGCGCGCCCACGATGGCCATCTGCACCATCACCGCCACCAACCACACCCCGCCGACGCGCCGCCCCGAGAGGAAGAGCGCCAACACGGGAATGATGGAGAAGAGTGACGACGTGCTCAGGTTGCGCTCATTGAAGGCGCCGAACAGGTAGCTCACCGACAACACCACGCCGGCGAGGTGAGAGACGAGGTCGCGATTGAGCGTCGCCCGCCACAGCCCCACCATCGTCAGGCACAACGCGAAGCCGATGCCCGACTGGAACACCTGCGCGGGCTTCGCCCAGAGGAACAAGAGGAACGTCGACGTCAGGCTCATCAGCCCGCCGAGCAGCGACCCCACGACGACGAACCGGGCCTGCATGCGGCCACGCTCGTCCGGAAAGGACGAGGCGCGAGAGAACTCGTCGAGCCAGCGAAGGAACCCGTTCATGCCTCGACGGGAAGCCTAGCGATGCGCCCGCACGGTTTCGCGGCGAACTGCACACGCTCAACACACCGGGTCAGCGGCGCAGCCGGCTCAACGCCTCTGTCGCCGCCCAGTACCCACCCATGCCATGAACGCCTGGCCCCGGGGGCGCAGACGAAGAACACAGCAGAATTCGCTCGTTCGGCGTGCCGTAGGGCAGCCCGATGGTGGGTCGGAAGAACACCTGCAGGCCTTCGACCGCGCCACCCGAGATGTCACCGCCCAGGTAGCTGGCGTTGGTGCGCTCGAAGTCGGCCGTCGTCTTCGCGTGCCGGGCCAGCACGTGGCGTTGGAACCCCGGCGCGAACCGCTCGAGCTGTGCCTCGATGCGGCTCGTCATGTCGACGGTGGAGCCGTTCGGTACATGGCAATACGCCCACAGCGTGTGTTTGCCCTCGGGCGCGCGGGTGGCGTCGAACGACGAGTGCTGGGCGACGAGCACGAACGGCCGCTCGGCGAGCTCGCCCTTCGCCGGAGCGGCCTCTGACTCGGTGAGCGCTTCGATGCCGCCGCAGACATGCAGACACGAGGTGCGGTGCGCGTCTTTCGACAGCCACGGCATCGGCGCGTCGAGCGCGTAGTCGACCTTGAAGACGCCGGGCCCCCGCACGAAGCCCTGGTCGATGCGCCGGCGGTACGAGGCCGGCAGCGCCTCACCACACACCTTCGTCATCACGTGCGCGTGCGTGTCGAAGAGAACGAGCCGGTGCGGCGGAAGTTCGTCGAGCGACGAGATGGCATGGCCGGCCTCGAGCTCTCCGCCAGCGTCGCGAATCATCGCGACCAGCGCGTCGACCAGCTTCTGCGAGCCCCCTTCGATGAAGGGCCAGCCCACCGCGTGGCCCGTGATGGCGAGGATGAGCCCGAACGCGTTCGTGAGCGGTGTGGTGAGGGGCGAGAACGAGTGCGCGGCACAGCCCCCCAGCAGCGCCTTGGTGCGCGGGTCTTGAAACTCGTTCTCGACGAAGTCGACCACGCTCTCGAGGGCCGCGACGCCGAACCGCGCCGCGAGCAATGGCGCCTGGAGGGGCGGCTTCGTGAGGGGGTTGAAGATGAGCGCCTTCAAGTCATCGAAGCCGTCGACGAGCGGCTTCATCACGCGAAGGTAGGCCTTCTCGTCGGAGCGCAGCCTCGCGGCGGTCGCCTCGACGCTCCGCTCCAACACCGCCGCGTCGTCACCGGGCAGCGGGTTCACGAACGGGAACTCGGAGTGGATGAAGCGCACGCCGTACTTCTCGAGCGGCAACGTGGCGAAGAACGGTGAGCCCGCCGCGAGCGGGTGAATCGCGGAGCACACGTCGTGAACGAAGCCGGGCTGGGTGAGCGCCATCGAGCGCGCCCCGCCTCCGAACGTCGGCTGGCCTTCGATGACCTTCACCGAGTGGCCGGCCTTCGCGAGCACGAGCGCAGCCGCGAGGCCGTTCGGGCCCGAGCCAACCACCACCGCGTCGTACGTCTTCACTCGGCCTCCCAACGCGTCACCTGCACCTTCGCTGCTTCTCTCCAGAACCCGGGAAAGCTCTTGGCGACGGCAGCGGTGCCGCGCACGGAAATCGTCACGTCGAGCAGCGCGCCGGCGACGGCGGCGGCCATGACGAGCCGGTGGTCGCTTCTGCCGTCGAACGTTCCACCACGGGGCGTTCGTGGGGGCGTGACGGTCAGCGTGTCGCCCGAGAGCGAGGCCGTTCCACCCGACAGGTGAACGAGGTCGATGAGCGCAGACAGCCGGTCGCTCTCTTTGAGCCGCAGCACCGCGCAACGCACGAAGGTCGACGGTGTGGGAGCCACGAGCGCGAGCGCGACGAGACCTGGCACCGCGTCGGGGCAGACGGAGGCGTCGACCGAGAACCCACGCGCCAGGCTTCCGCGAACGGCGGTGAGGCCATCGGTCGTCGCGAGCGAAAGGCCTGACGCTTCGAGGTGCGTCGCGAAGGTTCGGTCAGGGTGCAGCGAGGCGAGGTCGACGGAGGCGACGCGCGCCTTCGCCTTCCACGCGAGCGGCAGCAGGTACGTCAGCGACGACCAGTCGCCGGGCACCAGAGGCGCGAGCGCTGCTCCACGCCCGCCGACGGTGACGCGTGAGCCGTTCACCTCGACGCGAAAGCCGAAGCGGCGAACCCAATCGAGCGTGAGCGCGAGGTAACCGGCGCTCGTGGGTTCTCCCGTCACCTCGACGACGACGTCGGGGTTGCCGTGGTGCACGAGCCGCGCGGCCCCGAGCACCAGGCTCGACGCGAACTGGCTCGACTCGACGCCAGAAATCTCGAAGCGGTCGACGAGGGGTGTCGCGCTGGTCGTCACCGTGAGGGGCCAGGGAGCCCCTTCGGTGAACCGAAT
>JAEUJR010000372.1 GCA_016793585.1 Archangium sp. | reverse complement strand
GAGATGACGAGCAGCGCCTTCGGCCTGGTCTTCGGAATCGAGCCGAGCCCGACGAGGTACTCGCGCAGCCGGTTCTCCTGGTCCTTCGGGCCGAGGCCGAGCTCGACGAACGGCCAGGGACCTCCGCCGTGCGGGACGAAGGCCATCGGCATGCGGTTCGGGTTGGTGCTCATCGGCGTCTTCTCCTGCGAGGACTTCGGGGTCGCGGCGACGAGGCCACCCACGGTCGCGGCAGCAGCCAGGCCGGCCACGGCTACGGTCGTCTCACGTCGGGTCAGGGTCTTCTTCGAGTCGTCAGCCATGGTGTCTCCAGACGGCTCATATCCTCGTCACCAGCGCTCCGCAGACAAGGCCCACCGACAGGCCAGTCTGTTCGCGTGGCGGCCCGACCCATCTGGTAAGGCGCCGCCCATGCCGTTGTCGCTGGAAGAGGTTCATCAGGCCACCGCGCTGCTCCGCCGTCTGCTCGACGATCGCTCGCAGCTCGACGACGTACCGCTGGCTGACGCGAAGGCGCTGCTCGAAGCGGCGGGTCGGCTCGCGAACCCACCGAAGGACGATTCGGCGCGGTTCCTCAAACACAAGAATCGCAAGGAGCGCCTCGAGAAGCGCATGCAGGATCGCGCGGCGCGGGCCGAAGCGGCCATTCGTCAGGCGCGCAAGAGCCCGGTGTTCGTGCCGCCGCAGAACATTCTCGGCTCGGGCATTCCGCATCAGCCGCGCACCGGCCGGGTGCTCGACACGCCGTTCCACTGCTACGTGTGCAAGCGCGAGTTCCGCGAGGTGCACCACTTCTACGACTCGATGTGCCTCGAGTGCGGCGACTTCAACTACCTGAAGCGGTTTCAGGTGGCGCCGCTCGACGGCAAGGTGGCGCTCATCACCGGTGGGCGCGTGAAGATCGGCTACCAGGCCTCGCTGATGCTGCTGCGCTCGGGCGCGCACGTCATCGCGACCACGCGCTTCCCGCACGACGCGACCCAGCGCTACCTGAAGGAGCCCGACTTCACGAAGTGGGGCCACCGCCTCGAGATCTACGGGCTCGATCTGCGGCACGCGCCCTCGGTCGAGCTGTTCGCCGAGTTCCTCACACGTACGCACGAGCGCCTCGACATCGTCATCAACAACGCGGCGCAAACGGTGCGACGGCCCCCGGGGTTCTATCGGCACCTCGCCGAGTTCGAGCACTCGAGCGTCACGGCGTTGCCCGAGGCCTCGCAGCGGCTGCTGACCGGCCACTCGACTTTGGTGGAGCAGGTGAAGCCGCGCCGCACCGACGAGCTGGCGACGTTCCGCTCACACGACCCGGCCGTCGGGCTGCACAGCTCGGCCGCGCTCTCTCTGGTTCCGTACGACCTGGAGCAGGACACGAGCCACGCGTTCCCCGAGGGAAAGCTCGACGCCGACCTGCAGCAGGTCGATCTGCGCACGGTGAACAGCTGGCGGCTCAAGCTGGGAGAAGTGGCGACGGGCGAGATGCTCGAGGTGCACCTGGTGAACGCGGTCGCGCCGTTCATTCTCTGCGGCAAGCTGCGCGGGCTGATGACGCGGCACCGAGAGGGCTGGGGCCACGTGGTGAACGTGTCGGCGATGGAGGGCAGCTTCTCGCGCGGCACGAAGACCGACAAACACCCGCACACGAACATGGCGAAGGCGGCGCTGAACATGCTGACGCTGACGAGCGCGCCCGACTACGCGAGCAGCCTGCTGGCGATGAACGCGGTCGATACGGGTTGGGTGACCGACGAAGATCCCGCGCAGCACGCAGAGCGGAAGACGAACGAGCTGGGCTTCGAGCCGCCGTTGGACATCGTCGATGGCGCGGCGCGCGTGGTCGACCCCGTGTTCGAGGCGGAGCGCACCGGACAGTTCGTGTGGGGCAAGTTCTTCAAGGACTACAAGCCGACGAGCTGGTGACGAGGCCCAGGTGCCCGGCAATCCAGGGTCGCAACAGATAGATAGACTATCTAACCATCCAAGGCTGGGAGGGCGCCCACGGTGCGCGCGTTCTTCCTGCACTCCGCCTTTCCCTCGAGGCTTCGAAGCGCACGGCGTGGTCTCTCGCTCGCCCTGGGCAGCGCGGGTCCTGAAGCACGGTGCGACAACACGCTGCGGCGAATCTGGCTCGCGCGCACGGAGTCGAATTCGCGACCCGAGTACGCTGATCAGGTGCGCGCACTCCTGGTGGTCGTGACGGTCGTCGCGGTGCTCACCTCGCAGGAAGCAGACGCGTGCTCGTGTCAGGCGCCTGGCCCTCCGTGCGAGACGATGTTCTCGGCGACGGTGTTCGTCGGCAAGGTGCTCTCGTCGAAGCCGACGCAGACCACTGGCGGCACCGCCACCACGACGTTCGAGCTCGTCGAGACGCTGCACGCCGACAAACCGCTAGGGAAGACGGTCGAGCTCACGCATCAGACGAACGGCAACATCTGCGGCATCGCGTTCGACGTGGGCAAGACGTACGTCGTCTACGCCGGTGGTGCGACCGGCCAGCTCAGCGCCGGAGCCTGCTCCCGCACGCATCGGCTCGGGGCGAACGACGAAGACGTCGCCTATGCGCACGCGCTGCCGAAGCGGTTGCTCGCGAAGGTCGAAGGGCGCGTCGTGCGCATGGAAGGCCACGAGAAGTTGCCGCTCGAGAAGCTCGAAGTGCGCGCGGCCGATGCGGGCGTCTCGGCGAAGGTGGCGACGAACGGCACCTTCACGCTCGACCTTCCACCGGGGAGCCATCGCCTCGATCTCGTCTCCGACCTCGCGACGCTGTGGGAGCGGTCCTCCACCACCGTCTTCGTCCCCCACGCCGCGTCGTGCGCGAAGCCGATGTTGAACGTTCAGTGGAACGGCAGAATCGATGGGCGCGTGACGGGGCCCGATGGCGGAGTGGTGGCTGGCGTCGAGGTGTACGCGCTCCCGCAGAAGGGCGACCCGCACTGGCGCGCGGCTGACACGACGAAAGCCGATGGAACGTTCGAGGTCTCAGGCCTCGCCCCCGGAGCGTACGTGCTCGCGGTCTCGCCCGAGGACTTCGGCGGTCTCTCTCCGACTTCACCCTTTTCGACGACGTGGGCGCCTGGCGTGAGCGACCGCAAGAAGGCGAAGGCGGTGACGGTCGCACCCGCCGGTCGCGCCGGGCCGATCGAGTTCGTGGTGCCGCAACCGATGCAGACGGTGTCGCTGAAGGTGGTGGTGAAGACGAAGTCAGGAGAGCTCGTTCAAGGCGCGCAGGTGAACGTCGCTCCCGAGAAGGGCAACCGCAGCACCGGCGTGGGAACCGACGCGAGCGGAGCGGTCGTCGTGAAGGAACTCGGGGGCGTGGTGCTCGTCGTGCGCGCCTGCTCCTTCGACATGAAGAAGTGCGTGAACGCGAAGCGTGCGTTCGATGCTGACGCGATCGTCAACCTCACCCTGCCGGAGTAACGGATGTGGCAGCTCGTCTTCGCGCTCGTCATGACGGGTGCTCCCGAGAAGGCACGGACGAAGTACGAGATCTCGCCGTGCTCGATTCTCGGCCATGTCGATGGCGGCGTCGGCGGAATGGAGTGCACCGAGCCCATTCCCGGCGGCTTCGTCACGAAGGTGCAATGGGGCGACGGTCGCCGTGAGCGGGTGACCAGTCGACGAGTCGATGGCGGCATCGTCGAGACGGTCGAGCGCTGGGCTGCAGATGCGAGCGTTCCGAAAGACTGGTGACCTGGTGGCTGCTGAAGCCGCTCAGGAACCGAGGCAGCTCACTGAGGTTCACCATCGGAGAGACGCGCCGCGACGCGATCGACCCAGGCCTTCTGCTCGAACGTGTCAGGCACCACCATCTCCCGCGCCATCGACAACTGCTGCCACGCGCGCGCGACGGGAACACCGCCAACGACCAACGCGAGCGCGGCCATCACTGACGAGCGGCCAATGCCCATGCGGCAGTGAATGACGACGGAGCCGTGCGCCGACACGCACGCCCACACCTTGCGGGCGAACGCTACTGCTGCGCCCTCGTCACCAGGCACGTCACGGTCGGCGATCGGGAAACGCCAGAACTCGACGCCCGCACGTTGCGCGGCGCCCGCTTCGTCCTGCACACCGATCTCCTGCGCCTCTTCGTCTTCGAGCAGCGAGACCACGACGTCGACACCGTCTGCTTTCGCATGCTTCAGCTCGTCGTCGAGCCAGTCGTTGCCACGCGGCCGCGCACAGATGCCCAGCCTTCCCACCGAGGTCCCCTCGACCCAGTGAACCCGCATTCCGATGCGCTCCTTTGCAGTCGACTCCGCCTCACGTTCTGGTTCATCCCGCCCGAGCATCGCAGTAGACGCCCCGCATGCTCACCACCCTGCTCGTCTCCGCCCTGCTCACGCAGGCGTCTGCGAAGCCCCACGCGTACACCGTTCAAGATCAGGTCGCGCTGCGCCGACTGCTCGCGTTCAAGGTCTCGCCCGATGGTTCGCGCATCGCGTACACGCTCCGCACGACCGATCTCGAGGCCAACAAGGGCCTCATCGATCTCTGGCTGATCAACGCCGACGGCTCCAACCCGCGCCAGCTCACGAGCGATCCCGGGCCCGACTCCGACCCGATCTTCAGCCCCGACGGCAAGTCGATCTACTTCCTCTCGGCGCGCGGCGGTTCGAGCCAGGTGTGGAAGCTCTCGCTCGAGGGTGGCGAGCCCACGCAGGTGACGAAGTCACCCATCGACATCGACTCGTACACGATGTCGCGCGACGGCTCGATGATCGCGTTCGCCGCCGAGACCTTCGTCGACTGC
>JAEUJR010000308.1 GCA_016793585.1 Archangium sp. | reverse complement strand
CGTCGCCGTGCCGCCAGCCGTCGCGGTGCCGCCAGCCGTCGCGGTGCCGCCAGCCGTCGCCGTGCCGCCAGCCGTCGCGGTGCCGCCGGCCGTCGCCGTGCCGCCAGCCGTCGCGGTGCCGCCAGCCGTCGCGGTGCCGCCCGCCGTCGCCGTGCCGCCGGCCGTCGCGGTGCCGCCCGCCGTCGCGGTGCCGCCAGCCGTCGTGGTACCGCCACCGCTCACGAACCCTCCGCCGGTGCCAGTCGAGGTCGGCATGCAGACGCCCGCGTTGCAGACGTTGCCGATGGTGCAGCTCGTACAGGTCGCTCCGCCCCTGCCGCAGGCCGCAGACGAGGAGCCCGTCTCACAGGCTCCAGTCGCAGAGCAGCAGCCGCTCGCACAGGTCGCGGCCGTGCACTTCGGCACCGGTGGTGCGCAGGAGAAGACCGACAACGAAAGAATGACGCCGACGATCGCGAGTTTCTGGTGGTTCATGGGCTCCCCGGAGGGCGTGCACCATACCGCAGCGTCACGGCGAGGGGAGTCTGCGGCAAGGGCGGCTCCCATCAACTGGCGAGCGGGCCGATTCGCTGTAGCGTCGGGGCCGCATGGCGAAGAGCGAAACGCGCATTCTCATCGTCGACGCTGATCAGGATGCCGCTCAGCGGGTCGGCCTTGCGATCGACAACGGCGGCTTTCAGGTCGCCTGGTGCACGTTCGCTCCGTCGGAGTTCCAGGCGATGTCGCGCGACTTCACGCCGACGCTGTTGCTGGTGCACGCCGATCTCGGCAGCCCGCAGCTGGCGACGCTGCTCGCGCGACTCGACAGCGCGGGCGCGGCGAGCGTGCCCGTCGCCCTGCTCTGCAAGGACACACAAGACGAGGTCTTCGTCCGTCCGATGCGCACGGGGGTGGTCGAGGTGCTCCAGGAGCCGTTCAACGCGCGCCTGCACCTCTCGAGGCTGCGCATGCTGCTGGCCGAGCTGCCCGAGCGCACGGGCATCGTGCGCGGCCGGGGAGGGCCGAACGAGATCAACGGGCTGCTCCAGCACGTGATGCGGGCGCGCCGAACCGGAGGGCTCGTGGTGGGCAGCCACGACGAAGGCCGGGCGTTCTTCGTGCGCGGCGTGCTCAAGAGCGCGCGGTACCAGCAGCAGACGATGCAGAGCGCGCTCGCGGCGATGTCGCGGCTGCAGGTCTCGTGGACGTTCACTGAAGGCGCCGAGGGCACCGCCGGCGTCGTCGACTTCGAGAGCGACTCCGGCAGCGACCCGTACATGATGACGTACCGCGAGAACACGGTGCCCACGCGCACCACGACGGGCGAGGTGCCCATCGTGCAGGCGCTGCCCGAGCCGCCCATTCTCGCCGGCACGCCGCTGCCACCGCCGTCTGCTCCACCACCTGCTGCTCCAGCGCCCGCCGTCGATCTCGAAGCAGGCCGCACGCCGATTCTCTTCGTCGACGACGACCCCGCGGTCGTCACCATGCTCGCGAGCTACTTCACCAAGAAGGGCTACCCGGTGAAGACCGCAGGAGACGGTGTCGAGGCCTTGAGCCTGCTCGCCGCGCAGTCCTTCGACGTGGTGGTGGCCGATCTCAACATGCCGCGGCTCGATGGCTGGGGCCTGTTGCGGCTCATTCGTGAAGACGTGCGCACGCACGAGGTGCCGGTCGCGCTCTTCTCGGCGCAGGACGACTACCGTGAGTCGCTGCGGCTCCTGCACGCGGGCGCCCAGGCGTACTTCCCGAAGACGCTGCGGCTGACGGCGCTCGAGGCGCAGGTGAAAGAGCTGGTCGAGCCGCGGCGCCGCTTCCTGCGCAACCTGCCTCCCGAAGGTGGCCTCTCGTTCATGTTCGGCGCGCTCGGCCCGCAGTGGGTGCTCAAGGCGCTCTCGACGGCGCGGTTCTCGGGTCAGCTCGATGCGCGCGACGCCTGGGGCATCTGGCGCGCGTGGTTCGAAGGCGGCCGGCTGGCGCAGATGACGGCGAAGATGGGCACGTCGTCGATGAACGGCGATCGTGCGCTCTGCACGTTCCTCATGGCGAGGCAGTCGGAGGGGTCGCTCGCCCGCGATGGGCGCGCCCCAGAGGAGGGCTTCGCGCGGCACTCCACCGAGGCGACCCTCGCCCGGCTCGTGCCGTGGCTCAACGACGAGCAGAAGCGGGCGCGCGAAGATCAGCTCTCGAAGGCGAAGTCGCTCGTGCCCGACGAAGAGCTCTATCGCCTCTACCTGACGGTGGGCCCGCCGGCGTGGCTGCCGGTCGCGCGCCTGCTGTGCGAGCAGCGGCTCACGCCCGTCGAGGTGATCAACCGCCTCCAGGTGACGCCCATGGAGGTCGCTGCAGTCGTGAAGGACCTTCTGCGCCGAGGCGTGGTCGTGCTGCAGTCGTGAGCCGATGGGCGCGCGTGTCGAGCTGCCGGGCGGAACGATCGTCACCACGAACGCTCCCGGCGTGACCGTCGAGAGCGACGAACGCACCACGCACGCCTTGATTCGGCGGCTTTCGGCGAACGCCAGCGCTCCGCTCTACCCCACGGTCGACGATCGCGTGACGTGGCCGAAGCAGGAGCCGTACGTCGCCACGCTCAGGCCTTCGCTGTACGTGATCGAGTCGATGACCCCTCGTCAGTTCGCAGTCGCTGGGCCTCAGCCGAAGGTGAACCGGTTTCGGTACCTCGAGGTCACGCCTGGTCAGGCGGAGTGGATCGACGAGGCGACCTCGCTGCGCAAGCTCGGCGCCGTCGAAGCGTTGAAGGCGCTGGGCCTCGACGACGCGGCGGTCTCGCTCACGATGGGCGACCTCGACGCCGCCCGCGTGCAGTGGCTGCGCTGGAAGGACGGCGTCTGATCAGAGCACTTCGAACTTGATGGTCTGCTTGCCCGTCTTGTTCTTGTCGAACCAACCGTCGATCTCGAGCGAGCCTTCCTTCTTGAGCAGCGCCGACTCGAGGCGGTTGATCACCTTCTCGAGGTCTTCGCCCTTCTTCACCGGCACCGAGATGTTCCGCGACCCGTAGGTGAAGGCGATGGTGCCGTCCTTCGAGGCGGTCTTGCCCGAGACCGTGACGTCGAGGGTGCGCGCGAGGTGCGAGCCCCAGTCTTCGATCTCGAACTCCTTGGGGGCGCTGAGCTTCACGGTGATCTCGGGAATCGAGCTGGCCACGTTGAGCTTCGCGGTCGCGAGCTCGAGGGTCCCATCGATCCACTTCTTCGGGTCGGCCTTCACCGTGACGCCGTCTTCGGGGTCGTACGGGTTGGGAATGTACTCGTCGCGCTTCTCGAAGCGGCTCTTCGGCAGCGAGGCCAGGCGCTCGAGCTGCTTCACCTCGGAGGCCGAGAACTTCTTGTCCTTCTTCACCACCTCGAGCACTTCGCGCGCGTCGTCGGGCGTGATCTTCGGCTGCGCGAGCTTCGCGTCGACGAGCTTCTTCAGGTTCACGGGCGGCATGGGGGCTCCGGTGACTGCGAGAGGCGTCGAACCCTAGCCAACGGCCACAGGCCGATCACGTCACGAAGGTGTTGCTTCGCGTCAGCGGGTGGTGAGCGTGACGTTGAGCGCGTGGCCGGTGTCGTGTTCGTAGCGGCCGGCCTCGCGGTTCCACCAGTGCCGGGTCACCGCCACCCGCCGCGCCGCCACGTCGATGTCGTAGACGTTGTAGCCACAGCGCATGTGCAGGTCGGTCGCGCTGCCGGCGTTGATGACGTGGCGCTGCTTCGTGCGAATGGTGAACGGTCGGTGCAGGTGGCCGTGCAGCACGAGGTCGACCGAGACGTCGGCGCGGTCGAGCAGGTGCATCAGCTCGACGTCGTCACGAAGGCCGTGTGGGCGCGAGTCGCGCTTGCCCGTCATGCGCAACAGCCCGTAGTGCAGCGCGACGATGACGAAGCGGTCTTTCAGCGAGGGGTCGCTGAGAATCGAGAGGGCCTTCGAGCGCTGCGCCTCGCCGACGAGCCCCGACGAGTCGATGAGCGACGTGGGCCGCGCGGCGTCGAGCAGCACGAGCGTCACGCCCGACGGCAGGTGCTTCACCGCGGGGAACGAGGCGCCTTCACACAGCGTCGCGAAGTGTTTCTCGAAGAGGCCCCTGGCGCTCGAGACGTAGCGGTCGTGGTTGCCGGGAATGACGGTGTAGCGCCCGGGCTCACGCAGCCGGTCGCCGAACAACTCAGCGGCCCGGTCGAGTTCACGCTCGGTGGCCACGCCCGTGAGATCGCCAGTGCAGAGGGCGTGGTCGACGTTCTGCGACTCCACGTGCGCCAGCAGCGCCGCGATGCGCTGGTCGCTGCCCTCGAAGTGTTTGCCGCGGCCCGCGAAGGAATAGCTCGTCACCGCCGCGAGCCGCTTGAGCGCGAAGCCACCCGAGAGGGGAAAGTGCGTGACGTGAATGTCGGAGAAGTGCGCGAGCTTCATGCGTCGTTGACGGTCGCGCGAAAGAGGGTGCCCTGGCCCGAGAGCATCAGCGCGCCGTCGGAGAAGGGGGCGAAGGCCGAGGCGCCGCGCTCGAGCGGCAGGCCGTTCACGGTCACGCGGCCCGCCGTGCAGAGCACGATGTCGGGGCCGAGCCGCTGCAGCTCGAGCGACCCGTTCACGTCGAGGCGCGACAACCTGAAATCGGGGAAGGGCGTCGGGTAGACGGCCTCGGGGCCGGCAGTCGGCGTCACCACCCGCGCCGGGCCATTCGAGAAGTCGAGCACCCGGAGCAGCTCGGGCACGTCGACGTGCTTCGGCGTCAGCCCACCGCGCAGCACGTTGTCGGAGTTCGCCATCAGCTCGATGCCCGTGCCCTCGAGGTAGGCGTGCAGGTTGCCGGCTCCGAGCGCGAGCGCCTCACCGGGCTTCAGCTCGACGAGGTTCAACAGCAGCGCGCCGATGACCCCCACGTCTCCGGGGTACGCCTGCTCGAGCGCGACGGCGTTGAGGCACTCGGCTTCCCGCCCTGGCACCGGCGTGCGCCCGCAGGCGAGCACGACGGCCTTCACCAACGGCTCCCGCGCCTGCATCGGCAACGTCATCACCTGCTCGAAGAAGCCCGCGAGGCCCTTGCGGTCGAGCGTCTGCAGGAGCGGCGCGAGCGCGGGAACCTCGAGGCCCGCCAGCAGCGCGCGTGTCTGCGCGGCGTCACGAAACCCGCACAGCGCGCGAAACGGCGTCAGCGCGCAGATGAGCTCGGGTTTGTGGTTGGCGTCTTTGTAGTTGCGGTGGCTCGCCGTGAGCCGATCGTTGGCGGCCTCTTCACGCGTGAAGCCGGCCTTCGCCTGCGCGAGGCTCGGGTGTGCCTGCAGCGAGAGCGGCTTCGCGGCCGCGAGCACCTTGAGCAGATATGGGAGCCTGTCGCCGAAGCGTTGCTGCACCGAGCTGCCCAGCATCGCCGCGGGCGCCTCGGTGATGAGCGCCTCGAGCGAGCGGCCGTCGACCTTCGAGGGCGCCGAGGGGTGGGCGCCCAGCCAGAGCTCGGCCTGTGGCGCCTTCGTCTCGGGCAGCCCGAGCAGCTGCGGAATCGCGGTGGTGCTGCCCCACGCGTAAGCCTGAATCGTGTTGTCGAGCCGGTGCACGGCCGTGGGTATGCCTCAGGCCAGCAGGCTGCGCAGCATCCACGCGGTCTTCTCGTGAACCTGCAGGCGCTGCGTGAGCACGTCGACGGTCGACTGGTCGTCGGCCTTCTCGGCGACCGTGAACACCTTTCGCGCCGTGCGCGAGGCGGCGTGGTGCCCTTCGACGAGCAGCTTCACCATGTCGGTCGCGGCCGGCACGCCCGGCGACTCGGGAATCGTCGTGAGCTTCGCGAGCTCGGAGTACGTCGCCCGCACCGGAAACCCCAGGGAGCGGATGCGCTCGGCGATGAGGTCGGTCGCCAGCCACAGCTCGTTGTAGTGGGTCTCGAACATCAGGTGCAGCGTCTGGAACATCGGGCCCTCGACGTTCCAGTGGAAGGCGTGGGTCTTCTGGTACAGCGCGTAGGTGTCGGCCAACAGCGCGTTGAGCCCCTCGGCGATGGCGCGGCGGTCGGTGGTCGAGATGCCGATGTCGACGACGGGTGCTGCAGTCACTGCGGTCTTGCTGGTCTTTGCCATGTGCGTTGCTCCGTTCGATGAGGTGCCAGTTCGATGCAGGCCGGGGGCGCGGGTTGCGCGCTCTTTTGGGTTGCGCCTGTCAAACTTTGGATTAAGTCTAAACCCGAAATGAGTCCAGACCTTCCCCAGCGGTTGAAAGACGCAGGCATTCAGCCCTCGGCGCAGCGCCTCGCGGTGGCCGAGTACGTCTTGTCGACCGAGGAGCACCCGTCGGCCGATCAGGTGCTGGCGCGCGTGCAGTCGCTGGTGCCGATGCTGTCGCGGGCCACGGTCTACAACACGCTCAACCTGTTCGTGCAGAAGGGCCTCTTGCGTCAGCTCGTGCTGGCCGAGGGCAAGGTGGTGTTCGACCCGAAGCTCGAGCGGCACCACCACTTCATCGACGACGACACCGGCCACATTCAGGACATTCCCTGGGAGTCGGTGCGCGTCGGCGACGTTTCACGGCTCGAAGGTTTCGAAGTCACCGAGTACATGGTCGTCATGCGAGGTCGAAGGCTCGGCGGGCCCCGCAAGACTGGCAGCAAGAAACGCTGAGTCGTTCCTCCAACCGCAGCACCCCGAAAGCGAGCATCACATGTTGGTTCCTGGTTCGAAGGCCCCCGAGTTCAACGTTCCCGCCTGCGTCAGCATCGAGAAGGGCAAGGAGTTCAAGAACGTCTCGTTGAAGGAGCACGCGGGCAAGTGGGTGGTTCTCTACACGTACCCGAAGGACTTCACGTTCGTCTGCCCGACCGAGATCGTCGAGTTCGACAAGAAGCTGAAGGACTTCGGCGATCGCGGCGCGGTGGTGCTCGGCGGCTCGACCGACAACGAGCACTCGCACCTCGCGTGGCGCAACAACCACGCTGACCTGAAGGGCCTCAAGCACCCGCTGCTCTTCGTCAACGCCACCATGGCCCAGGCGTACGGCCTGCTGCACCCGTCGGCCGAGGTCGCCCTGCGCGCGACCTTCATCATCGACCCGAACGGCGTCGTCCGGTACGCGACGGCCAACGACCTCTCGGTCGGCCGCAACGTCGACGAGGTGCTCCGCGTGCTCGACGGTCTGCAGACCGAAGAGCTCTGCGCCTGCAACTGGAAGAAGGGCGAAGAGACCCTGTCGGCCAAGATCAAGAAGGCCGGCTGAGCCCGAGCTGAAGCGCTGTGAAGAGACCCGGGCGTGGTGGGCCGCTCCTGCCACGCCCGCGGTGTTTCAAGAGCGGAGGAAGAGGACCCCATGGAGAACACCGACAAGCTGCGCGACTCGTTCCCCGACGCTGCGCGCGACATCAAGATCAACCTGCAGAACGTGCTGCAGCCTGGCACGTTGAACCTCGAGCAGACCTGGGGCGTCGCCGTCGCCTGTGCGTGGGCCGCGCGAAACCGTCAGCTCACCGACGCGCTGGTCGCCGACGCGAAGGCGAAGGGCGTCTCAGACGCGGTGCTCGAAGACGCGAAGGCCGCCGCGGTGATGATGGGCATGAACAACGTCTACTACCGGTTCCGCCACGTGATGGGGAAGGAGTCGTACGAGCAGAAGCCGGCACGCCTGCGCATGCTGCGGCTCAAGCAGGTCGCCTCGAACCAGGTCGACTTCGAGCTCTTCTCGGCCGCCGTCTCGGCCATCAACTTCTGCGAGGCGTGCCTCAAGTCGCACGAGCACGTGGTGCTCGAGGGTGGCCTCTCGGAAGACCAGGTGCACGACGCCATTCGTATCGCCGCGACCATCAACGCCGCCGCCGTCGCGCTCGAGGCGAGCTGACGAAGCCCTGGCGAGTGACTGAGTGGGCGGTTGGTAACTCGGGGCGCGCGTTGCTCGGCCGTGACGCGCCGCCGCGGAGCGCCTCCCTGAGCCGCTCGACGCAACGGTGGACGCGCGCTCCCCAAAGCGCGTAGTGCCGCGGCTCCGTGCGCCGTCACCTGCCCGCAGCCGCGCTCAGCCTCGCCTTTCGGTATGCCTGCTACGGCGTGATGGTGTGGCTCGCGTTGTGGGCCGAAGCGCGCCCCGCGCCGACGCTGCCCGACGTGGTGCTCGAGCACGTGCCGTACGTCGCCTGGGTCGATCGCTGGAACTACATCGTGTGGATCGTCGCGTACGTGCCGGTGGCGGTGCTCTTCTTCGTCACCGATGGCGCGCGCTTCGTTCGGTACATGATCTCGTCGGGCCTCGTCGCGCTGGTGCGGGGCGTGTGCATCGCCGTCACCGGCCTGGGGCCTGTCACCGGCGCCGACCTGCACGCGGGCATGACCTTCGAGACGCGCCTCGACGCCTTTCGGGGGCTGATGACGCCGGCGTTCTTCGCCCCCGACTCAGGCGCGCGGGTGTACCTCACGAAAGACCTCTTCTTCTCGGGGCACACGGCGACGACCCTCTTGCTGCTGCTGTACGTCTGGCCGAACCCGAAGCTGCGCTGGCCGATGCTGGCAGCGCACGTGCTCGTGGTGGCCAGCGTCTTCTTCTCGCACCTGCACTACACGATCGACGTCATCGGGGCCTACGCCATCACCTTCAGCCTGTTCGTGTTGCGCGAAGGCTGGCCGAAGCGGAGCGCGGCGTGACGCTCGTCGAACGGCTGCGCAACTCGTGGGTGGTGCGCGTGCTGGGCGCTGGCGCGGTGGCGTCGATCATCGACCACCTCATCGGGCTGACGCTCGCGATGCTCGGCGTGCCCACGCGCGTCGCGGCGGGCAGCGGCAAGGCGGCTGGGGCGCTCTTCAGCTACTTCGCCCACCGGCACTTCTCGTTCAAAGACCACTCCCAGCCGATGCTGGCCTCGAGCCTCAAGTACCTCGTCTTCGTGGTGCTCATCGGCGCAGGTCACGGGCAGGTGGTGGTGTGGCTGCGTGACGGGCTCGGGTGGCCCTACCTCGTCGCGGCGCTGCTGGCCGACCTGATGCTCGTCACTCCCTCGTGGATGCTGGCGCTTCGCTTCGTCATCTTTCCGAAAGAGCCCGGGAAGACGTGAGGGCGTCGATCGGTTTCGGGGCGCGCGGCAACAAGACGCAGCAGCGGTTTTCCGTTTCGGGGCCGGAACGGGTCTGTTTCCCCGCGCAAAGGTTGGCCAATCGGCGGGCGGAACGCTACACGGCTGACAATCGTAGGAGATTCTCATGACTCACCGCACCCGGAGGGGAGTCCACTGATGTCTGGTCCGCTGCGAGTGGTCTTCGCTTCCGTGCACGCGGGGGGCGGGCACAACACGGTTCGTGACGCGCTCGTGCGCAGCGTCACCCGGCAGGATCCCCAGCACCAGCGCATCGTGCCCATCGCGTGGACGGCGGCGAACGGCTTCGACACGTTCTACCGCTTCTGCGTGCAGTGGAAGCTGCAGGGGCTGGTGTTCTGGCTGACGAACTTCTCGTTGTCGGCGTGGTTCGCGACGGTGCTGAACCCGCGCCTGATGATGGAGCTGTTCGC
>JAEUJR010000297.1 GCA_016793585.1 Archangium sp. | reverse complement strand
GCCCATGCCCGTCGTCTGATTGCCCGGCCGTGTGAAGCGCACGTTCGAGCCCATCGACTCGTTCTTCAGCAGCTCGGAGCTGTCGCTGCCTTTGCCCGCCCAGAAGTGGTGAATCTCGGCGCTGTAGAGGTCCTGCTTGCCGTCGCCGGTGAGGTCGCCGCACCAGGTGGTGAAGGTGTTGCCGTTGTTGCGCCACGGCTGGTCGTCGACGCCGTCGTTCCAGCTCGAGCCGGGGTCGGTGCCGCAGTTGATGCCTGGGCGCCCGACGGTGGCGCAGCGCGGGTCGGCCTGGTTCACTGTGCACCAACACTTGAAGTTCTCGTTGTCGAGGTACTCGACGTTGTCGTCACCCGCGAAGCCCGAGGCCTCGCTCTGGTCGACGAACCGGCCGCGCCCGTCGTTGCGGTAGAGCAGGTTCTTCTGCCGGCCGTATGCGCTGACGAGCAGCTCGGGCGCGCCGTCGTCGTCGAGGTCGCAGCTGGTGACGCCGTACGCAGGCCGGTGATTGGTGAAGGTGTCGAAGCCCGAGCGCGTCGTGGTGAGGCCAGCCGGGTCGGTGTTCTTCGTGAAGCCGCCGTTGCCCTGACCGAGCAGCAGCTGCGCCTGCAGGCCTTGATAGGTACGGCCGTAGTACTCGTAGAAGTAGCCGACGAAGAGGTCGAGCTTTCCGTCGCGGTCGGCGTCGGTGAAGGTGGCCGAGGTGGTGGGCAGACGCTCCGAGGCGCTGCCACGAACGGGCGTTGGCGGCGCGAGGGAGAAGTGGCCCTTGCCGTCGTTGAGCATCAGCTCGCTGCGGTCTCCGATGTCGGGCTTCGACGGGTCGTCGTACGTGCCCGAGAACGCATCGAGGTCGCCGTCGTTGTCGACGTCTCCGAAGACCGCGAGGTGGGCCGCGCGCCAGTGCGTCTCGCTCCCGTCACGAACCTGGAAGAGCCCGTTGCCCGTCTCGTCGACGAAGCGGCGCAGGCCATCGGGCCCTTTGCGGTTCATCAGCTGCCACACGAGCCGCGCACCACCATCGGGCTGCTGCAGCTGACGCACGTTCGACGAGACGGCGTGCACGACGAGGTCGGGGTAGCCGTCGGCGTCGAGGTCGGCGACCGTGAGGCGATTGCCGCGCACCTGCTCGAGCGCCCACATCTCGGTGGTGTCGACGAAGAGCGCCCCGGGAGTCGACGCGGTGCACACGGGCGCGGCTTCGAGTGGCGCCACGCGGTCGTCGAAGGTGACGGCGCCCGTGCCGCCGAGCGCCGTGGTGTTTGCGGGCGAGAGACAGGCCGAACAACCGAAGAGAACCAGCAGCAGGTGACGCATGCGGGGCGCAGTACCGGGGCCGGCTCGTGGTTTCCACCGTAAGCCGGGAGAACATCCTGACGCGACGGGAGGCTC
Source organism: Archangium sp. (assembly GCA_016793585.1). The sequence goes on along the minus strand of JAEUJR010000297.1, from coordinate 6,579 downwards.
AGTGCACCGCTGCCCGCAGCGGCAGCACTTCCATCAGCTCTGCTTCGGCCGAGAGCAGCACCTCGAGCCGCGCCTCCACCACGTCTTCCGGCTCCACGGCCTTCGCCAGGCGCACGAACAACTTCTGGTGGCCGTCTTCGCTCTTCGCGAGCTCGGCGTAGAACTTCTTCAGCGCCGGGTCGGTGAGCCCGCTGGCGAGCAGCTCGAGCCGCTCGAAGCTGCGCGCCTCGATGATGCCGGCGATGAGCAGCCGGTCGAGGCGCCGCTCCTTCGCCGGGTTTCGCACCAGCACCTGCAGGCCCTTCGCGTATGGGTCGCCACCATCACGGCCCAGGGTCAGCCCACGTGCCTCCATGATCTGCAGCACCTTCGCGAGGTGTGACGCTTCTTCTCTCGCGAGCCGCGCCATCTGCGCCGGCAGGCCGGGCACCTCGGGGTGGGCCTGCAGAATCGAGAGCGCGTTCGCGGCCGCCTTCTTCTCGCAGTGCGCGTGGTCGATGAGCACCTCGTCGAAGTGGGCGAGGGCGTGCGGCAACCAGCGTGGCGACGTGACGGCTTTGAGCTGCATCGCGGAGGACCTCGTTACTTCGGCGCGCTCACCTTGCGAAAGTCGCCGACCTTCACCACCGTGAACCGCGACGGGTCGATGTTCTTCTTGAGCGCCGCGTTCACGTCCTTCGACGAGAGCGCCTTCACCGCGTCGTCGAACTTCTGCTCCCACTCGAAGGTGCGGCCGGTCTCGAGCTGCTCGGTGAGCTCGCCCGCGACGCCGCTGTCGTCGGCGCGGCCCTGCTCGCGCTGCTGGAGCAGGCCCTTGCGCGCGAGCTCGAGCTCGGCGTCGGTGAAGCCCTTGTTCACGGCCAGCTCGAGCTCTTCCTTGAAGCCCTTCTCGACCTTCGGCGCGTTCTCGGGCGCCGAGATGGCGTAGCCAAGCAGCGCGCCGTTGTCTTCGAAGGTGCCCGCGCGGAGGAACGTGCCGGCGCCATAGCTCCAGCCCTCCTTCTCGCGCAGCCGCTGCGGCACGCGCCCGTTGAGGAAGCCGCCGCCCAGCATCGCGTCGGCCAGCACGAGCGCCGCGTAGTCGGGGTCGGTCTCTTTCAGCGCGAGCGTCGTTCCGGTGACGAAGCACGCCATGGCCTTGTCGGGCGTGTCTTGCGTGAGGTTCTTCGGCTCGACCTTCACGAACGGGCGGGGAATGCGCACGTACGGCTCCTTCGCCTTGAAACCGCCGAGCTTCTCGGTGAGCTGCTTCGTCACCGCCTCGGGGTCGAAGTCGCCGACGATGGCGCCGAAGCCGGCCTGCGCGCCGTACACCTTCGCGTGCAGGGCCTTGAGGTCTTCCAGCTTCGCGGCCTTCACCTCGGCCATCTGCTCGTCGAGCGTCAGCACCGCGAACGGGTGACCCTTGGGCCAGGTGTTGATGGCCTTCTGCAGCCCGAGGAAGGCGAGCGCGTTGGGGTCGTCTTTCTTCTGCTCGAGCTCGGCCAGCAGCTCGCGCTTGAGCGACTCGAGCTCGTTCTTGTCGAACGCGGGCTGCGTCAACGCCTCGGCGACGATGGAGAGCGTGTCGGCCAGCTGCGGCTTGCGCACCTCGATGGAGACGACGACACCCTGCGCGTCGGCGCGCATGCTCACGCTGGCCCGCAGCGCATCGAGCGCGTCTTTGTACTGCTGGCGCGTCTTCGACTTCGTGCCGCGCGACAACATGCGGGCGGTGAGGTCGGCGTTCGTCTTCTGGTTCAGCAACGTCTTGTCGCTGCCGTAGGCGAGGCGCAGCACCACGTGCACCGTCTCTCCACGGGTCTTCTTCGGCAGCAGGGCGAGCTTCATGCCGAACGGCAGCGTCGTGCGGGTCGTGCGGGCGTCGAGGTTCTTGTTGCTGGCCTCGAACACCTCACCCTTCGAGAGCGCCTCCTGGCCCTTGTAGCTCTTGAGCACGGGGCCGAGGTCGACGAGCGCGGGAATCTCTGCGCGGTCGGGGCTCTCGGTGGGCACGTACTCGCCGAGCGTGCGGTTCGACTGCTTGAGGTACTTCATGGCCACGCGGTTGGCGTCGGCGGTGGTGACGGCCTTGATGCGGTCGCGGTGCAGGAACAGCAGGCGCCAGTCGCCCATCGCCGCGAACTCCGAGAGCAGCACGCCGATGCGCTCGCTGTCGTTGAGCACCAGGTCGATCTGCTTGAGCAGCTGGCCCTTCGCGCGCTCGACCTCGGCATCGGTGACGGGCGTCTTCACGAGGCCCTCGACGGTCGAGACGAGCACCTCGGTCGCGGGAGCCGTCTTCTCCTTCTGGTTCAGCTCGGCGAAGCAGAGCAGGGCGCCGGGCTCCTTGAGCTGGAAGTTGAAGCAGCCGGCCTTGGCGGCCTTCTTCTGCTCGACGAGGCCCTTGTAGAGGCGGCCCGAAGGCGAGTCGCCGAGCACCTGCGTCAGCACGTCGACGGCGGCGTAGTCGGGGTCGCTGCCGGCGGGCACGTGGTAGCCGAGCGCGAGCACGGGCGTTCCACCGACGCGGCGAACGGTGATGGCGTGCTCTCCGTCCTGCACGGGCTCGACGGTGTACGTCGTGGGCAGCACGCGCTTCGGCTTGGGAATGTCGCCGAACGAGGCGGCGATCCACTCCAGCGCCTTCGCTTCGTCGAACTTGCCGGCGACGACGAGCAGCGCGTTGTCGGGCTGGTAGTAGCGCGCGTAGAAGGCCTGCAGCCGCTCCTGGGGCACGGTCTCGATGTCGCTGCGGGCGCCGATGGTGGTGGCGCCGTAGTTGTGCCACGTGAACGCCGCCGCCATGACGCGGTCGAAGAGCACGCTCTGCGGCGAGTTCTCACCCATCTCGAACTCGTTGCGCACCACCGTCATCTCGGGCGCGAGCTTCTCCTTCGTGATGATGGTGTTCACGAGCCGATCGGCCTCGAGCGAGAGCGCCCACTTGAGGTTCTCGTCACTCGCCGCGAGCGTCTCGAAGTAGTTCGTGCGGTCGTACCAGGTGGTGCCGTTGGCGTCGGCGCCCCGCTCGGTGAGCGCCTTCTTGATGTCTTTGAACGACTTCGTCTCTTTGAAGAGCAGGTGCTCGAGCAGGTGCGCCATGCCCTTCTCGCCGTAGTCCTCGTGGCGGCTGCCGACGAAGAGCGTGAGGTTCACCGTGACGTTCGGCTTGCTCGAGTCGGGCACGAGCAGAATGCGCAGACCGTTGGGCAGCGAGTACTCGGTGAGGCCTTCGACCGAGGCCACCGGCGTGGGCTTCACGGGAGCGCCGGCGAGGGAGACGGCGACGAGCGTGGTGAGGAGCATGCGTGGCAGACACTACGCAGCTGCCCGCGAGTCAATGCATTGGTGTCAGCCGAATGGAGTCGTGAGATCGTCGCGGCATCGTGTTCGCGCTCGTCGTGTGCTCGGAGCTGGCGAAGGCGGCTGACGCTCCGACGCTGGCGAATGCCGAGCGCGGCGCCACCCTGCTCGAGGCGCGGCCGACGACCCAGCAGCTGGTCGGGCGTGCGTTGCTCGCGCCCCTCAGCGCCGCCGGAGGAACGGGCACCGGCATGCTCATCGGCGCGGGCATCGGCTTCGGCGTGGGTTTCCTCGGCGACCTCGTCACCCTGGCGCGGAGCCAGGGGCCACTCATGCTCGGCGCGGCGAACTTCATGGCGACGGTGGGCGCTATCATCGGTGGCGTCATCGGCTACCTGCTGGGCTCGAGCTCTCCGGGCCAGCTGTACGAGACGTCGTTGTCGGCGCGGAAGCGTGCGGTGCTCTGGGGCCTGCTGGTCACCGTCATCACCGGTACGGCGTGGCTGGTGGCGGTGCTGACGGGAACGTTCGTGGCGGCGTTGCCGTGGCTCATCGCGGGCGGCGCCGTCGTCTCGGTGGCTGTGCCCGTGTTCTCCGACCTGTCACGGCCGCGCGTCGAGACGGTGCCCGTCGCGACGTTCTGAAGCGGCTCACTCCAGCTGAAGGACCTGAAAGTCGGCGTAAGTGGCGTCGTCGTTGCCGAACCCGAAGAGGATTCGCCGTCGGGGCGCGTCGTAGATGGCCGAACACGAGCTGCGGACGTGGGCGGGGTTGGCCAACGACACCCGGTTCCACTGTGCAGGCCGCTTCGAGAGGTCGAGCATCGCGAGGCCCTGCACCGACGTGGCAGCGTCTGGGGTGCCGCCCCAGACGAAGAAGCGGTGGGTCACCGGGTCGAGCGCGCTGCAGCCGTTTCGTCTCGCCGGCGCGTCGGGCGTCGCGTCGGCGATCTTCGTCCACGTCAGCGTCGAGAGGCTCATCGCCCAGGTGTCGCCGATGGGGTTCACGGGGTTGAAGGCCGTGGGCAGCTGCGCGCCCGAGAAGACGATGACCTGCTCCTGGTCGACGGCGGCGAAGAAGCCGTAGCGGGGCGCCGGGCGCGGAGTCTGGGCGGGCTGGTGCTGCCACGTCAGCGGTTCGGAGAGGGAGAGCGTGTCGACGTCGTTGCTGACGTCGTTGCCCGTGAAGCCACCGAACGAGACGAGCCGGTTGCGCGCCGAGTCGAACACCACGGTGTGCAGCGTCGTGGTGGGCGAGGTGCCGGTCGGCGCCAGCTTCTCGAACCGCACGGGGTCCTGCGTGACGTCGACCCGCCAGACGTCGTTGAGCACGTTCTGCCCCTGCGCCTGACCGCCGAGCAGGTACCAGACGCCCGGCGTCGTCGACGGAGCGAGGCGGGCGCCCGCGATCATCGGCGCTCCCGTCGTCTCGACCTTCGTCCACGCGCCGGTCACGAGGTTCATCTTCCAGAGGTCGTTGATGACGGTGAACTGCGCCGGCACGAAGCCGAAGCCTCCGAAGAGCCACAACGTGTCGGGGTCGCGCGGGTCGATGAAGAGCTGCGTGTGCTCCCTGGCCTCGGGGCCTGCTGCAGCGGCCCACGTCATCGGCGCGCCCCACCGCAGCGCCTGCTCGACTGGCAGCCGAATGGCGGTCGTTTCGGTCTTGCCCTCGCAGGAGACCTCGAGCTCGACGATGGCGTGCGGGGCCAGCGTCTCGAAGCCTGCATGGTAGACGAGCGTGTCGCCGTCGAGCTCGGCCTCGGTGGCCGCAGGCAACGTCACCACGCGAAACGTCTGGTCGGAGCGGGTGGGCTGCAGCGGAATGCGGGTCGTCGAGCCCTGCTTGATGGAGGCGGGAAGCTGCGGCGAGAGGCCGCAGGGCGTTCGAACCACCGGCGCGACGTCGAACTGGGCGATGGTGGGGCTGGGCCCGCACGCGACGGCGAGCAGGAGTGTGAGAAGACTGGCGCTTCGTGAAGTCATGAAGCGGGTCCAGCATGCACCGTGCCGGGGGCTCAGGGCGTGAGCGCGGTGAAGAGGTCGAAGGTGCCGCTGCCGGTCTGTGAGTACGAGTCGACCACGATGAAGATGGTGCGGTCGGTCGTGCCCGTGTTCGTGAAGCGCGCGGTCTCGGCGCCACTCACCGACGAGTCACTCGAGTCGAAGCAGGTCGAGCTCATGCCGCACGCAGCCGCCTCGGTGAGCATGATGGAGGCGTCCCAGCCGTTGGGAATGACGACGGCGGTGAGCTGCTTGCCCGGCGGCACGACGATGCTGAAGACGCGGTCGGGCCCGCGGTTCTGGAAGGACGAGCAGCTCGAGGCCGTCTCGACGTCGTCGAGGTAGTTCGTGGTGGTGAGGCCCGTGAGCGAGCCCGACATCGCGATGACCTGCGGCGCCTGGCAGGTGTCTCCGGGCATGGCCGAGAGCGGAATCACCTCGGTGGTGATGGTGAAGTTGCCCGACTGCGCCTGCTCGTGACCGTCGACGACCACCAGCGCGGTGGTTGAAGTCGTGGTCGCGTTGCGAATCACGACCTCTTCGATCGAGGCGGTGCGCGGCCCGTCGGAGGAAGTGGTGCACGTCGCGCCCACGGTGCCGGCGTCGATGGAGAGGCCACACGCTCCCGGTGAGGCGATGACGTTCAGTACCGCGTCCCAGCCGTCGGGCGTGACGGTGGCGCGAACGAGGGAGCTCGGCGGCACCGTGACGCTGAACACCGAGTCGGGAGCGTCGGACGTCGCCGTGCAGCCACCGTTGTCGAAGAAGTCGAAGCGGCTGCTGCGGCCGGTCGTCGTCGACGCGAACGTACCCGCGTCGAGCGCGGTGGGCGATGCGCAGGTGTCTCCGCCGATGACGACGGTTGGGGCGGGCGACAAGGTGGCGCTCAGGTTGAAGGTACCGGTGCCGCTGCTGCTCGAGTCGGAGTCGATGACCAGCAACACCGTCTGCGCCGTCGCCGAGAGGTTGTCCCAGGTGAGGCGCTCCTGTGCGCCGTCGCCAGCCTCGTCGACGCCGTTCCCGCAGACCTGTGCGCTGCAGTTCGCCGCACCCTGCACGAGGTTCAAGCTCGCGTCGAAGCCGGTCGGCACCACCGTCGCGACGAGGCGCTGACCCGCCGGCACCTGCAGGCTGTACGCGCGGTCGACGGTGCCGTGGAACTGGCAGCGGCCCGAGAACGAAGCTTCGTAGTCGTCGTTGAAGCCGGTGAGCGGCTGGTTGGTGAGCGGCGTGCCCGGCGTGAGCACGACCGGCGCGTCGCAGGTGTCGCCGGTGAGAATCGGGTGGAAGT